>JAHJCW010000129.1 GCA_018812885.1 bacterium
ACATTAATATAGAACCACTAGAAGGTTACAACAATACACACATCGTTCACTTCGATGGCGATTTTGACGGTTCCGCAAAAGAGAATTTAACCGAAATACAAGGTTTTATGGATAGTTGTGAATCAAGCACAAGTTTGATTTTTGATTTCAGCAAGCTGAATTATTTAAATAGTTATGCAATTGGGCATTTGGTTGCTTGGCACAATCATCTAAGTAAAAATGCTGGCAGGATTTATATTGCGGGTACTAACAAAAACGTAGAAGACATCTTTGCAATACTTGGGATATCCAACCTATTTAAAATCTTTGCAGATGTAGAAGCTGCTAAAGCTGCTCTTTAATTACTCGTTGATCTGTTTTTGCCCCTGAACTAACTCTCCGAGATTTCTTACTATGTTCACAAAGACTGACTGCATGAATTCATGCAGTTGATCGAATTCAAATGAAACTTTTTGTTCGGTCAAATAATTCCTCAGAATAAAAGCAGAAAGCTGAATTATTGATGGCGCAATTTCATGAATTAATTTTCCATTATCAGCAGGATTATCGGAACGTTTTTTGATAATTAAGCTCTCCAGTGTCCTATGTGGCTTTTTAGATGCAACCTCATTTATTCTTTTAATCCAACCATCCACTTCTTTCTTTTGGTCAAGGTTAAGGGATTGAAAGCTTCTGCTTTCCGGTATTGCAAGCGCAGTTGTTTCTGCCCTTTGCCCCTCTGGTGCTTGAAGCAATCCTTCAACTTCCTCAAAAGCTCTTTTATCTACGAGTGAAATGACTGCCAAAATCAATTCAGAGGGAATATTTTGCGCGACTGCTCGGGAAATTAATAGAAATAAATCCGTGTTACCATCCTTTCCCAAAAATTCCACAATAATTTGTGCTAGATTATTATCTTGAACCCTTACTTGCCCCTCTTCTTTTTGCAATTGAGTAAGTTGTTGTTGAGCACGTTTCATCTCATCATGAAACTTCTCATCGTTCTTCTCATCTTGCTCTTTTGCGGCCGGAGCGCCAAATAATTCAAAATCTCCTGATTCAGCCATAGTTTAAATTAAATTATAAAAAAACCATGTAAATATTACACGGTTTTTCCTGATATTAAAACTTATTTGCAAATTAAGTAGGCACAACGTTTACAAGCTTATTGCGGAATATTCGACCATCAAATTTAGTTTGGCGCTTTTCAGTGAATTTAACCACACCGTCTTTTAGCGCAAATAGGCTGAAATCCTTACCGGTTCCAACATTATCACCAGCAAAGAATTTACTGCCTTTTTGTTTAACTAAAATGCCTCCAGCTCTTACTTTTTGACCAGCAAAAAGTTTAACGCCTAAGCGTTTTGCATTTGAATCTCTACCATTTTTACTGGAGCCACCAGCTTTTTTATGTGACATGATCTTGAAAAGTTAACTTGCTGGTGGATTTTATAGGAAAAAGTAGTTTTTGGCAAGTTAATTTTCAATTTCATCTTCCCAATAAATTCCATCGGAATATTTTTGCCCAAAACGTTCACGAGATAATGACCTCAATTCAAATCTGAAACTCTTTCCTTGGTATTCAGGTTCTATTGGTATTTCCCATCCATCGTAACTGCTGTCGATAATCTTTAAATATTGGCGTTTACCATCAACAAAGAACTGAATCATATATTTTCGAGAGTCTTCACTCTTATTCGGCCAGCTTAATACAAAATTATCATCAGTTCTTTCCGCCAACTCAATTTCAAAACCTTCTACATCAGGATTGTTATGGAAAGCTACTGTCGTTTGAGTTGGGGTAATCTCTAGTTTTTGCCATGGCGCAACATTGCCATCCTCATCTCTCGCAGAAAGATAGAAATAATATGTTTTGTCATTAGCTAATGTTTTTGCAGTATATGTATTGGTGCGTGAATATCTAAGAAAAGGCATTTGTCTCCAATGGTAGTCATCTGGATCAATCTCATAACGACTTCTACTTATTAAATATACCCATTTCACATCATCAGCTGGATCACTCCAATAAAACACCACTTCATTATTTTCTGCTTTGTACGAAATATTCTGTATTGGTGATTCTACAACTGTTTCTGGGATTTCAACATCCTCAACGTATTCATCTGAATTGACTGTGCACTCGCCACGATTCCTTGGTAGATACAAAGTCGCGTTGTTCAGCGAATTGCCTTCAGTGCTAATATAAGCTATTTCGCCAATAAAATCCTTCAAATACTTACATCCATCACCATAATCAATTTCATATTTTTTTCCACTCCACTCAATTTCTGCTAAATGATCTGAAACCAGAAAATTAGGGTCCTTAATCCTCTGTGTAATAGTAATGTCATCCGAATATGGTCCATAGTTGTATATTTTGCAAATTTCATTACTAGCCACTTTTAATTTTGTCATTTTATCACCTTCCCAAATTAAAAAAACTGGGAATTCCGTGCTCATTGAACCACATTGACGATTATGTTGAATAAGCAATCTCTCGCCATCGCTTCGTTCAATAATCAAATCATGATTTTTTGTATCAAACTTGATGACCCTTACTTTTTCCGTATAATCCGCATTTGTAATAGCGGAGAAAGAAAATATAAGAACAATTGCTATTAGAAAGAGGTGTATTTTTTTCATGATATGTGTATTAATATATCGAAAGCATTTTACCATTTTTAGATTATAAGTGAAAGTTTTGCTCCACAACATTGCATATGGGACAGGTCTTAATGGATCCTGGACGCAGTATTTATATAAAGTTTGGAGATATATCTGGTTACCTTTTTATAGCACAAGAAGGCTTTTAAGAATGCTAAGAGATCAAAATGCTGACGTTTTAATTTTACTTGAGGTTGATGATGGATCAATTCGTAATCGTTTTCGTTCACAGGTTAAAAAATTCGCAAAAAGATTAAAACATACTCATTTCCATAGCGCACTTAAATACCACCCAAAATCCATCTGGAAATACCTAATCTATTTCAAAAAACAACATGATGCAGTCCTTTCAAAAATTAAAGGTGAATATAAAGCACATTATATTAAAAGCGGAATGAAAAAATTAGTGCAGGAATTCACCGTTAACGGAATTAGTATTTTTACGGTACATATGGGTGTTTTAAGTAAAACTATTCGTCAAATGCAGTTCGGAGAAATCGCAAATATTTTAAAAAAGTGTCCTCGACCGTTCATTCTTTGCGGAGATTTTAATATTCACAAAGGACTCGATGAATTAAAA
>JAHJCW010000130.1 GCA_018812885.1 bacterium
CTTTATTCCGTTGGAACGTTTCTACGCGTTCTTGGATAATATTTTTATTCATCACGATGATTTTAATAGTTCATAAAGTTTAATGTTTTGAAATAAATTTTCTCTCCCAACCTTTTTACTTTTTAAAATCCCAATTTTTTCTAATTCCTTTAAATAAACAGCTGCTCGCTGCCTTTGGGCAATATTTTTTTCAACCAAAAATTGCGCTTTACAATAGGGTTTCTCAAAAAGTAATTCAACAAGCTCTTTTGAGTACATATATGCAGGCAATTTTTCTCTGGCATATCCTAAGGTTTCATTAAATAAATTTTTTATCTCTATTATTTTTTGCGCTGTTGAAGTTGCAGTTTCTTCAATAGCATCTAAAAAGTACAAAATCCAACTTTTCCAATCATTTTTTTCTGTTACGTTCCTTATCAATTTATAATACCACTCTTTATTTTTAATTATATAATCACTTAAATACAAAACAGGTATGTTTAGTCTGTTTTTTAAAACCAAGAAGAGAGCATTGATTATTCTTCCTGTTCGTCCATTCCCATCAGTAAACGGATGAATTGCTTCAAATTGATAATGTATAAGTGCACATTTAATTAAGTCATCTATCTTGCCATCGGAATGGATAAACATCTCAAGATTTTTTAGTTTATCATTAATGACCGTGAAACCTTCCGGGGGTGTGTAAATTATTTCATTGCGAGAGTTTATAATTTTTGTACCCGGCGTTGTTCTAATTCCTGCTGTTGTTTTTTTGATTATTTGATAAATCTTTACATAAAGATTCGTCGATAATATTTGTCTTTTTGCCAATATTTCATATCCATCCCACAGTGCTTCCCTGTATCTTAAAACTTCTTTTGTGTGAGCATCAAGTGTTTGTGTTGTGGAGGAAAACGCTTCCAACAAATGTTCGTTTGTTGTCCATACATTTTCAATTTCTGAACTAATCCGTGCTTCTTGCAGTGTTAATGTGTTTATGAGAATTTCAGGATTTGGAATTGTATAAGTTAATCCTTTTAATTCTGCTAACTGCCTGCCAGCAGAAATTGCCTTTTTTAATACTTCTTTCTCTTCAATTTCTACCCTTGGTGGTAAAAGTGGTAAATCATTATATGGTTTATCATATTGAAACATTTTTCTTTAATCCTATGTGTCGAATATACTTTATTTATTAGACAAATCAAATAAACATGTCGAACATTTCTTGTTTACGCGACGCATTCAAAAAACATGTCGAACGGTTAATCATTTTTACACTACCAAAAATAACTTATATTTTTTGCAAATAGATATTGGTTTTATTTATTATGCAAAAGTACATAAAAACTGCTAACGGCTATCTTTTAGGTCGGCAACGGTTTTTTATTACTTTTATCAAATTCAATTCGCGTAATTCGTGGTTAAATAGGCTCAAACTCTGCTGTGAAATGCCTTAAGAATTTTGGTTGTTTGGTGATCTTCATGCCTTTGATATTTTCACGGTTCTTATAGACATCTTTTGCCACTTCCAATACATAGTCAATATGACTTTGGGTGTGGGTGCGACGGGGCAGGGCAAGGCGTACTAATTCCATCTCAGCCGGAGTTTCCTTTCCCGTTTTTGGATCAATTTTACCAAACATGACAGAACCGATTTCCACTGTGCGAATTCCACCCTCTAAATACAATTCTGCAGAAAGGGATTGTCCGGGATATTCACTTTGGGGAATATGCGGGAGCAAAGTTTTGGCATCAATATAGATAGCATGACCTCCGGGTGGTTGAACTATTGGATAACCAATTTCTAATAATCTCTCACCTAAATATTTTGCCTCAGCGAGACGATATCGTAAATAATCTTCTTCTAAAACTTCCTGCAATCCAACAGCAATAGCTTCCAAGTCTCGCCCGGCTAATCCGCCGTAAGTTGGAAATCCTTCCGTTAAAATCAACAAATCTTTTTCTTCTTGGGCAAGCACCTCATCATTTGTACCAATGAATCCGCCAATATTAGCGAGACCGTCTTTCTTAGCGCTCATCGTGCAACCGTCGGCATAGCTCATCATTTCACGAACAATTTCTTTAATTGATTTATCTTGATATCCGCCTTCACGCAATTTTATGAAATAAGCATTTTCAGCAAAACGCGCAGCATCGAAGTAAAGAGGAATTCCAAATGGCTCCAATACTTTTTTAACTTCCTTAACATTTTCCATAGAAACTGGCTGACCACCACCTGAATTATTGGTAATGGTCAACATACAAAGTGGAATTTTCTTTGCTCCGACATCTTCAATTAACCTTTGCAGCTTGCGAACGTCCATATTGCCTTTAAACGGATGTATCTTTTTGGGGTCTTTTCCTTCGGGTATTACTAA
Organism: bacterium; assembly: GCA_018812885.1. Classification (GTDB taxonomy): domain Bacteria; phylum Fidelibacterota; class Marinisomatia; order Marinisomatales; family JAHJCW01; genus JAHJCW01. The sequence goes on from JAHJCW010000130.1 coordinate 2,358, forward strand.
ATCTTCCGCAATAGCTCCGCGATACTCGATATTAGCTCGCGTGGTATCAAAGTGAGTATTGTTTGGGACAACATCACCTTTTTTGCACATCACAGAAAAAAGGATTCGCTCGGCGGCTCTGCCCTGATGTGTGGGGATAACGTATTTAAAACCAAATACATCTTTAACGGATTCCTCAAATCGTTGAAAGCTTGGACTTCCGGCATATGATTCATCGCCGCGCATTAGCGCTGCCCATTGCTCGGTGCTCATCGCACCTGTGCCGCTATCTGTTAATAGATCAATCAACACGTGCTGTGATTTTATCTTAAATAAATTATAGTGGGCTTCTTTTAAATATTGTTCCCGCTGTTCACGCGTTGTTAGCCGCAACGTTTGAACTGATTTAATAATAAAAGGTTCTATTACTGTACGGTATGATTTTTCAATTGTCATTGTATTCTCCTAATGAAACATAAAGTTTATAAAAACCAAATATAGGTTATGGCGCGATTTCGCTTTCCAAAATCAGGATCGTAGGGCAATCCACATTCGGAACGCATCGCAATACTATCGGGATGAAAAAGGTCGTAATCCTCGCCATAAATAATCTTCTTAAAACGACCATGTTGAGTCTTGCACCACTCTCTAACTGCCCGTCGTAGCGCGCCTGAGCCATGACCATGAATAATTTTCACAGCCTGGACGTTTCCACTAAACATTGCTTCACTTACTTCTGTTTCAAGTACGGTCATGGCTTCATCCAAAAACAAATTCCGGTGTCCGATGTCTAGTGTTTTCATCATAAAATTTTTTAAAATTTAACCGCTGAGTTTACATACATACTGTCTTATTTTCTGAACATTAAAATTGAGGAATTATGAAACATATTACATTTGGGAGAACTAATGCTAAAGTTTCTACCATTAGTTTAGGAACATGGTCATACGGTGGTGGAAATGTTTCAGGTGGGCGTTCTGTCGGCTGGGCAGATCAATCTGATACTGATTCACGGGCGGCATTGATTCAAGCGTGGAAATCCGGTATTAATCATTGGGATACTGCCGATGTGTACGGCAACGGTCGCTCAGAAAAGATTATTGGAAATATTTGGGGCACGGTACCGCGCAATGATATCTTTCTAGCAACTAAAGTAGGTTGGGATATGGGTGGCTATGATCATTATTATCATCCAAAAATGATTCAAGAACACATTAACTCCTCACTAAAAAATCTTAAAACTAATGTAATCGATCTATATTATTTTCATCATTGCAATTTTGATTCTGATGCCATTTTTGAAGATGCCTTAGCTTTGTTTCGCCGTTTTCGAGATGAAGGGAAAATACGGTTTATTGGTCTCTCCGATTGGGATTCTGTAAAGATTATGAAGTATACTGACCGCGTTAATCCTGCTGTTATTCAGCCTTACCGCAATGTATTAGACGATCCTTACAAGTCAAGCGGATTAAAAGATTGGGTTGAGAAAAACAATGCCGGTATTGCATTTTTTTCTCCTATTAAAAATGGACTGCTAACCGGCAAATATTCCAAACCACCGGTTTTTAAAGAAGGTGACTTCCGACTAAATGTTCCTGACTTCCAAGATATTGAATTGCTTAAAAAAATGCAAAACAATAAAATTAAATTAGAAGAAAAGTTTGCTAATCATCCTCAGCCGGTATTGCATGGTTTGCTTGGGGCTCTTTTGGTAGATTCCCCCACCGGTTGTGTTCTGCTTGGACAGAGGGATGTGAATCAAGTCAAGGCAGCCGCGGCGCTGGACGAAGTTTTGTCCGATGAAGATGCTGCTTGGGTTAAAAAATTATACAAAAGATAGGCTCTTATAATCATGAGAAAGGAAACACAGAACCAACAAGACATATTTTTTAATAAAACTGACATTGATTCAGTTTTCACGGCTCAGGTTAATAATCGAAGGAATGTAAGCCAAACGTCTACAATAGAGAGAATTGCAAAGTTAAAAAAAATAGAAAATTGGATTATCGAGAATAAGCAAGCCATCCGAGAGGCGATCTACAAAGATTTCCGCAAACCGGCCGTGGATGTTGACTTAACCGAAATTTTCACAGCACTATCAGAAATTAGGCACGCAATCAAGCATCTAAAAAAGTGGGTTAAGCCAAAGCACGTTAAGCGAACGATGGCGCTGATCACAACCCGCTCCTGGATCCAATACGAACCGCGCGGCGTTGTTCTGATAATTGCTCCGTGGAATTATCCTTTCAATTTAATTGTTACGCCACTTCTATCTGCAATTGCTGCCGGTGATTGTGTTATATTAAAACCCTCAGAGCTTGCTGCACATACATCTAATTTAATATCAAACATGGTCGAGGAATTATTTTCTGAAAATGAAGTTGCTGTTTTTGAGGGAGAAAAAGATGTGGCAATTGAATTATTGAAAAAACCGTTTGATCACATCTTCTTCACCGGCAACGCTGCGGTTGGGAAAAAGGTGATGCAAGCAGCATCTAAAAATCTATCATCAATAACACTAGAGTTGGGTGGAAAATCACCGGTTGTTATTGACGAAACCGCTTACATTGCCGATGCTGCACAGAAAATTGTCTGGGGTAAATTTATGAACTGTGGGCAAACCTGCCTGGGTCCGGATTATCTATTAGTAAATGAATCGGTTTTGCCGGAATTAATTTCCAAATTAAAATATTATACTAAAAAATTCTACGGCACTGAAAATTCAGATTGGCAAACTTGCCCGGACTATGCACGGATAATTGACAACAACCATTTTCAACGCCTAGCGCGGGTATTAAATGAAACTATTCAAGCCGGGGCTAAAATAGAAATTGGCGGGGACCTCAATGAAGATGAAAAATATATTTCCCCTACGGTATTAATTGATGTAAAACCGGAATCTGCAATAATGGAGGAAGAAATATTTGGACCGATACTGCCAATTATGACCTATACCAAAATTGATGATGCAATTAATACAATAAGAGGCAAGCCAAAACCATTGGCTTTATATATTTTCAGTAAAAATCAGCGGAATATTGATCGCGTCTTAGCAGAAACATCGTCAGGCGGGGTTTGTATTAATGATACCGTCATTCATTTTTCACAATCGAACCTGCCTTTTGGTGGTGTAAATGACAGTGGAACCGGTCGTACGCACGGGTTTTTTGGATTTAAAACATTTTCAAATGAAAAAGCGGTTGTTAAGCACAACCGCTTTAGTCTATTAAAATTAATGTATCCACCCTACACTAAGCGCGTGAGAATGATTGTTGATTTTGTTGTGAAATATTTCTAATACTTCAGTTTATAACCTTTTTTTACTTCAAACATGCCATCATTAATACTGTTGGAATTAATGCTTTTTATTTCTGTTTTCATATGAAATAATTTGACTAAAGTACTTTTTTTATCTTCTTCTTTCTTTTTGTCAGTCGCATCCTTGATCATTTTTTTACCTACAAGCCCTTTAAAATCTCTTTGAATATCCCGTAATGATACTTTTTCCTCCTTAGCTTCTTCTTGTTTGGGCATTGCATTTTTAGTCATCGTAAGCTTAATGTCATTTATAATTGGATAGCCCGATAATTTGCTTATTTCATTTCCCAGTGTTTCCAACTGTTCTTTGTATATTCCGGTTAACATAGCAAGACCTTGATTCTCCGCTACATCAATTCCAAGTGCCTTCATATATCTCGTATTAAAATCATTGACTATAGCCATCTTTTCCTCGGCATCCTTGGAATTCCATAGATCTGAAACAAATAGCATAGTATCTTTTACGCCGGTTTCTATATGAACACCAATGGTTGTAACTGATGCTAAATAGTGCTGGCAATTAAATTCGTTGATTGTCTTATTTTCTTTCAGGTTTTCAACTTTAACAACCGGTTTGCCCCATTTATATTCGGATTCGTAATCTTCATCCTGTTCCGGCATTGCTTGCCCTGAATCATGTTCATCCATTCCATGTTCCATCATTGCTTTAATTTCTGCAAAAGTCTGCTCGGTATAGGATTTTTTTGCATCATCAATGTTCCATACCAATCCTTTATCAAGACGGACAATTGAAACTTGTATGCCTTTTGGACTCATATACTTTAAAACCTTACCGGTAAACTTTAAATCTGTTTCTATTCGCTGTGCATCGGTGATAAGGTAGGTTTTAGTGTTTGATATAAAAGCGCCCATGCCCATAAAACCGTCACTGGTGACTTCTGTATCATATGTCACTTGCCCAAATACAAATTGTGATAGAACCACGAAAATTCCGATGGTAATTAACTTCTTAAAGTGTTTTGCTAACATGATTTTCTCCTTTTTTACAGCTGTTTAGAATTTTCTATACATTTAATACCTAAAGTTTCTAGCTCATCCAAAATTGGCTTGTAAAGTTCTGGTATAACTGGCACCCAAACGCCGGGCTTCGAAAATTTACCTTCAAGTATCATTCGAATACCAATTGCTATCGGTAAACTTACTGTACGCGACATTGAACTGTCTCCGTTGGGAATACCATAATCAATCATTGTGGAAGTAATTTCTTCTTTATTACCGTTTTCATATTCTGCGATGAAATTATGGTATAGTACCAGCATATCGCGTTCGCCTTTTTCATAAGACATCTTATTCAGCATTGTTGCCGTTAATACATCAATTATTCCGCCTTTTTCAATTGGTATGTTTTCTGATGAGAAGAGCCCAAGCCATTCAAAATTATCCAATATAAAAGAGTCTTGCTGAATACCCAGTTTGTTTGCCATTGCCTTGCGAAGATCACCATCGGGCTGCTGTCCGAGAATATCCCAGCCCATATCTGTATATGTTTTTCCTGACCAATCTTGTTCATTGGTTTCCACGTAGTTCAAGTCTACAATCGCTTTCAGGGTCTCACACCATCCCGGATTGCGTAGCGTGCCGCGAAACATTGTAGATATCCCTTCAAATCCATATGTTTCAATATAATCTAATGAATTGCGGTTTGGATAACCCTCAAGCTTTCCAAAGCCAGGCACATTAACCTCCCAATGGTTCGCAAACAGATCTTTGCCGTCTATGCTGATATCTTTGCCTTCTTTTCGGTATTTAGCATTGTTTTTACCGGCAAGTAGAACGCCTTTTGGGCTCCATGAAAATTTATACCCATACGGATTTGTATTCGCCTCGGGAGCCGGCAGCCCTCCGCAGTATGACATAAAGCTAGTGATTTTTCCGCCTTTATTTTTAACGTTGTGAACAATCCTCATTGCAGACATATGGTCAATACCAGGATCAACGCCGCATTCGTTTAATATAATTATTCCATTTTTTTTTGCCGGTTTATCCAAAGTTTTCATTTCGGGACTTACGTAAGATGTGGTTGCCATGTTTGTATCTAACTCAATGCACAGTTTAGCAATTGCGGCATGATAATTGGCTGGTAGCAAACTTACAACTAGGTCGGCTTCTGCAATCATTTTCTTTAATTCGTCCTGTTTGTCCACTGTCCATTCAATCGCATCTCCGTTGGGATGTCCGTTAATTAATTTTTCTGCTTTCGCTACAGTTCGGCTCGCCACACGAACACGAATATTATGTTTTAATAAATAATCTACTAACGGTCGCGTTACAAGTCCTGCCCCAAGTACTAATACTGTCTTCATCTAGCTTCCTTAATATTTTTATAAATACTTCTCTAAATATTTGTATTCGGCAGTCAAGTTCCCTTTGTACAAAATCATTCCTCTGCGTAATTCATACGGCAATTTTAAATCTTTAAAATCAACATTATAATCTGCCATTACAAGCTGCGGAATAAAATTGACCAACGCCTTGCTGAAAGATTTTGAGGCTTCTTCTGCCAATTCACAAGGAAGGTTGTCTACGGCCATTATAACAGGTCCCTCGCAACCAACTTCATCACTTACAGAACCATTCAAAGGATTATACGTATACACCAGACTGCCTGGATTTGTGCATTTTACATTACATTCTATAGCACCTTTAGTGTCACAACTTATATCCCCAATAACTCTTAATTTTTGATTTTTTGATTCTGACCATGCCTGCTTTAAATAATCTAATGTAATTAGTCTTGGGTATGGCGTATCCCAATAGATACAATTCATTAACATTGTTAATTTTGGTAGATAGCTTTCAAATTTGGATTTATACTTTTCAGGATTGTCATAATAGTCCTGCAATTCAAATTCATCAATGTAATTCTTGGGTTCTACCATATCGCATTCTTTGAAAACTACTTTGTATATAACATGTTTTGATTCGTCAAACAAGTTGTGGTTAGATAATAATTCCTGCGGAGAAATCTCTCGATGTGGTAATTTATCAAATATCTCCTGCGCGCCTTGCGACACATTTCCGTAACCGCTAAATCCACAAACCAATGGACGTATTTCTTTAGGAATACCATTACTTTTTATTTCATCGGCAATTATGCCGATTTGCCTTTTGGCGTTCTCAAGTCCGTGATATTCAAATGTCTTCTTTATTTGGCTAAATGGATTTGGTATTCCTTCCAATTCAACTCGTTTTCCTAAAGCCCAAAACGAATCAATCATGCCTGCTAGTCCGGCGTGCCACCCAAAGAAGATCAGGCGCTGTTCTTTTTCATCAATAATACGTTCATAATCAATAAGCTGTATTTTTGCATCAATCATTTTTTGTAACAATGGCATATTATAATCCTGCCCTTTGATCGTATGTGAGAAAAAAACATATGTTTTTCCGTTTTTAATAAAATTGATGGGTATTTCTTTAACTGCCAGGATCACGGAGCAAGTTGATAAATCTTCAGAGATCGTTGCGCCTGCATCAATATATTCCTGATCAGAAAAAATCCGAATTGACGACGGTTGTAAAAATACTTCTATTCCGTTGTTTACCAATTCTTTTACATCAATCGGAATTAATGGTACGCGGGCTTCCCATTCATTTTTATCTTCTCTTCTTATTCCTATTCGCATAATGAACTTTTTTGATTGTTATTGGATATTAGTCGAATTTGAATACCAAAACTACATACATTATATATTTCCTTTAAAGACGTTTAGTAAAATATTGTCAAATAATGGGACAATGTACTTCAATATTTATTGTCATACTATATATTACATTTTTTTATATTTCACAATTATTTTTACCCAAATGAGGATATTATGACTAGGACTTTCACATTACTGTCAATTATTATAGTTTTTTTAATGCAAATAGCGTTTGCACAAAACGAAAGTATTTTAGCTGCTGGAAAATTCAGCCAATTAAAAGAGGAACTACCAACACCCAACGCATACCGCATTGCTTCTGGAGCTCCGGGTCACGAATACTGGCAACAAAAAGCTGATTACGTTATTAATGTAATTTTAGATGATGAGAAGCAAACATTATCCGGAACCGAAACAATCACATACTTTAATAACTCTCCAGATAAACTAGACTATTTATGGATCCAGCTCGACCAAAACATTAGAAAGCTCCATTCTATGTCTTATAAAACACATACAACTGTTTTTCATGACAAAGAAAGTTTTCGTTCAATTCAACAACTCCGTTCAAGTTACGATGGCGGGTTCAAAATAGAATATGTAAAAGACGGAACAGGCAACACCTTGCCCTCTACAGTAGTCGAAACAATGATGAGAATTGACCTGCCAAAACCTCTAAATCCGGGAAGCACTACTACAATTAAATTGAAATGGTGGTACAATATTAATGACAGAATGAAAGTCGGAGGTCGTTCTGGAATGGAGTTTTTTAAAGAAGACAGCAATTATCTTTACACAATTGCCCAATTTTATCCACGCATGGCACTATACAATGATATTGAAGGCTGGCAAAATAAACAGTTTTTAGGCGCCGGTGAATTTACTTTGACCTTTGGAGATTTTGATGTAAAAATAACTGTGCCATCTGATCATATTGTTGCTGCTACAGGTGAATTGCAAAATGCATCTCGCGTACTAACCACTGAACAACAAAACCGTTTTAAAAGAGCGCAAAGTTCTGACACACCTGTTTTTATTGTAACCGAAGATGAAGCTATTGAAAACGAGTCAACAAAAGCGTTTGGTACTAAAACCTGGCATTTTAAGGCTTTTAACGTGCGCGACTTTGCCTTTGCATCTTCACGCAAATTTATTTGGGACGCAATGGGGGTAAAATTCAGAAATCGAACAGTACTGGCAATGTCCTTTTACCCAAAAGAGGGTAATCCGCTTTGGGAAAAATATTCAACTAAAGCTGTTACTCATACTTTGAAAAATTATTCAAAATTTACTTTCGTCTATCCCTATCCGCAAGCTACCTCGGTACAGACCGGAATGGGGGGTGGGATGGAATATCCTATAGTTTCTTTTAACGGTGGCCGGCCGGAATCCGATGGTACTTATTCCAAGGATACTAAATACGGTCTTATCGGTGTTATTATACATGAAGTTGGTCATAATTATTTTCCAATGATCGTTAACAGTGACGAGAGACAGTGGACATGGATGGATGAGGGATTAAATACCTTTCTAGAATCCTTAACAGAAAATGCCTAGGAAAGAGATTTTCCGCATCGTAGAGATTTAAAATATATGGCAGACTATATGAGCAGCAATAAAGATACCCAAGTTCCAATTATGACAAACTCTGAATCTCTTACCCACTTTGGTGAAAACGCTTATACAAAAGTAACTATTGCATTAAATATCCTAAGAGAAACTATTTTAGGTAGAGACCTATTCGATTATGCCTTCAAGACTTATGCCAATCGTTGGATGTTTAAGAATCCCTCTCCGGCTGATTTTTTCAGAACCATGGAGGATGCCTCCAGCATTGATTTAGATTGGTTTTGGAGGGGTTGGTTTTACTCAATTGACCATGTTGATATTGCCCACACCAATATAAAATGGTTTAAGTTTGATACTAAAAATCCTGATGTTGAAAAACAATTACAAAAAGACAGCCGTGCTGTAGAACCCATTAATATCACAGTCCTGCGCGATGAAGCAGAAATTCCCATTAGGGCAGTTGATGCTGATGCCTCTTTAGTAGATTTTTATAATCAATACGATCCGCTTGATATTGGTAAAAAAGATTCAACTGATTATCAAGAATATCTTGATAATTTAGAACTTGACGACATAGAACTTTTAAACTCAAATTATAATTATTATCAACTCACATTTAAGAACCTTGGCGGTTTAGTAATGCCATTGATAATCGAATTTGAATTCGAAAACGGCGAGAAAGAAATTGAAAGTATTCCAGCGGAAATATGGCGCTATAATGATAAAGAAGTATCAAAAGTATTTATGTTTGAAGATACGGTTAAGAATATTGTATTGGACCCTAATATTGAACCGGCTGACGCTAACTACGAAAACAATTCACTTGCTACACCAAAATCTTTCAAAAAATTTGAACTTACCAAACCAGGCAAATTTCCACATAATCCAATGCAATTACAAAAAGAAGCTGAAGAATTGAAACAAAAAGAAGATGGGAAATCTGCTGAGCCATCAGAGTTTTAAGAAGAAGGATTTATCAAACTTTATGATTAAGGAAAACAAATGAAAACATTGTCCGGTTTAATATTATTATTAAGCATAATTATTACTGGGTGTATTCCACCTGCTACTTGTCATGATACTCTTGTGGAAAAACCACAGCAAAATCCTAATATCACTATTAACGAACTTGCTGAACATATAAAATATCTTGCTTCGGATGAATTAAAAGGTCGTTACCCAGGAACGCCGGAATCGAAAATGGCACAAGAATATCTTATAAATCAATTTAAATCAGCAAATATTTCTCCGTTTGAAACACACGGTTATTTACAACCTTTTGATTTTGTAAATAATATTGTTACTGGCAAAAATAATAAATTATTTATTGATAAAACTGCTTATACTCTTTCAGAAGATTATATTCCTTTAGGTTTTTCTGCTAATGGTGATTTAGCCGCTTCTACGGTTTTTGTGGGTTTTGGATTTAGTATTAGCGATTCAATTCAATGGAATGATTACGAAGGTATCTCTATCGAGGGCAAATGGGCTATTATCCTGCGCGGTGGACCAGATGATGACAATCTTAACTCCCCTTACAATTCGCATTTACCTTTGCGTAAAAAGGTTCTCATCGCTCAAGATAATAAAGCCGCAGGTGTAATCTTCATTTCTCAGTTTAGCGATGACGAAGACGAATTAATCCCATTAAGATATGATAACAGTTTTTCAGGCGCCAGTATTCCTGTTTTACATATAAATCATACAATTGCTGAAAGAATATTCGCACAGGTTGATGTTGATTTAAAGTCCCTTCAAGATTCTCTAATAAATACCTTGCAACCACATTCTATAGATTTGCCTGATATATCGATCACTGCCTCTGTTGATTTACTAAAAACGACCGCTGGCGCAGCAAATATCATATCCTACATTCCCGGTAATGACATAATCTTGAAGAATGAATATATCATAATTGGAGCACATTATGATCATTTAGGAATGGGCGGACCAGGTTCTGGCTCGCGCGTACCGGATACACTTGCGATACATAATGGTGCCGATGACAACGCTTCTGGCGTGGCGGGGGTTGTGGAAATTGGTGAAAAACTTAAATCAGTCCAATCGGAATTAAAGCGTAGCATACTATTAATGAATTTTGATGGAGAAGAAAGAGGGGTTTTAGGCTCTAAATATTTTACCAATAACCCTTTCATAAATCTAGAAAATGTTATTGCGATGTTAAATCTAGACATGATAGGACATTTGGAAGAAAATCGGCTTACTTTAGGTGGTACGGGAACATCGCCAATTTTTGAAGATTTATTAAAGGACATCGGTAATAACTATGACCTTGAATTAAAATTTAGTCCCGAAGGATACGGTCCAAGTGACCACGCAAGTTTTTACACAAAAGATATTCCTGTTTTATTCTTTTTCACAGGAAGGCATGATGACTACCATAAACCAACCGATGACTTTCCAATTATTAATCTGCAGGGTGAAAAGACTGTTTCCGACTATGTATATGATATTGCTTTTCGCTTAAGCCGAATGGAAGAACGTCCACAGTTTACCGAGGCCGGTCCGAAAGAATCTCCAGAAGGACGACGTAAATTTAAAGTAACTTTTGGTGTAATTCCCGCTTTTGGTAGCGAGGTTGAAGGTCTGGAAATTGATGGAGTTACAAAAGGTGGCCCCGCTGACTCAGCAGGAATACAAAAGGGCGATATAATTACTGCTATTGATGGTAAAGAAATAAAAAATATATACGATTATATGTATCGTTTAGGCGATCTTAAAAAAGATTCTACAGTTCCTATAACCGTACTGCGTAGTGAAGAAATTATAGAGTTAAATATTAAATTGTAAACTTTTATGATTAAAAAGGAATACACTACTTTTTTATTATTCTTTTTACTAATTGGATGTAATAAAAATATGAGCATAGATATGAATAAAGAATTATTAAATACAGATCAGGCTTTCTCTTTATTGTGTAAAGAAAAAGGTA
>JAHJCW010000131.1 GCA_018812885.1 bacterium
AACCCGCCTCCGGCAGGCATTTTCATATCTAATAATATTAAATCCGGTTTTACCTCTCTTGCCATTTTTAGACATTGATAGCTGTCATTTGCAGCAAAGGCTTCATATCCATTGGCTTTTAACCTTTGGATTAATAATCGTACAATTTGGGGCTCATCATCAACAACTAATATTTTTTTTCCCATAACATTCTCTTTATTATTTATGATTATTTTTTATTAAAAGTGTTTTATATGCCGATTGTAATAAATCCTTTGCACTGTGAGCATCATTTGGGTAAATAGAATATCCATAGGACATCTCAATATCTAATTCTTTGCTGAAATTAGATACAAAATCGGATAGTATAGTTTCTAATTTTGAAACAATAGCTGAAATGTTTTGCTTTGTTATATCTGAAAAAAGTATAACTTCATTTCTTCCTTTGATAAACGAGAATTCACCTGGTGCAATTATCTCCTGAAATGCTTCTAATATTTTACGAGTTGTTCCCTTAGCTTTATCTGAACCAAAATTTATTTCAATTTCCTCGAAATTATTCAAACGAATAATTAGTAAAGATAATTTAATATGTTTCTTCGTGGCTTCGATTATACCCCTATCAATATTTTCAAATAATATTTCATCAACGGTATAGATTGGTAACGTAAAATAGAATTGAGAACCGATATTTATTTGGCTATCCGCCCATATCCGACCGTCATGTAACTCGACAATTCCTTTACTTATTGATAAACCCAAACCCGTTCCTTTTTCTGAGCTATTAATAATTTTCCCTACCTGATGAAATCTGTCGAATACGGTAGCAATCTCTTCATGTTCTATACCTCTTCCAGTATCAGATATTGTACACTGTACTGAGTTTTCAGACTTTATGATTGATACTTCCACTTCCCCCTTTTCAGTAAACTTAATCGCATTGCCAATTAAATTCATAAATACTTGAATTATTCTATCATGATCGATATAAATTTCGAGTTCTTCGACTGAAGTTTTAAATTTTAACTTTAGGTTTTTATCCGTAGCCATATTATTAAAAGCAGATAGTACATTTTTTGCTAATTTAATAATATCGACCATCTCACGGGATATAGCTATTTTTTGACCTTCAATTTTTGATATATCGAGAAGGTTATTAATAATGCGAGATAATCTATTAGCGTCTTCTATACAAGGGATTAGCACCTCCTTTTGTCCATCCGTTGGTTCCCCATAGATACCGTCTAGTACTTGAGAGATTGATTCTCGAATAATAGTGAGTGGGGTTCTTAGTTCATGTGAAACAGATGAAATAAATTCGGTTTTCATAATATCAATTTGTTTTTGTTCAGTAATATCACGAGCGATGATAGTAGCCCCCGTAACATTACCATTAGATCTAATAGGGGCAATATTATTTCTATACCAAACAATATCATCATTGCTTAATGCGAGATTATCATAACTAAAACTTTTTCCGGTATCAAATACTTTTATAAGTGAATCTCTTGCTTTATCATGAAATTCTGATGGCATGAGATCATAAATTGTTTTCCCGATAACTTCCTCAGGAGTTTGTCCCGAGTATTTAGAATTGATATATGTAATTATCCCTTTGGGATCCACTCTCATTATTATATCGGGACTGTTGTCAACTATAGACCTATATTTTTCTTCGTTTTCTATTAATTTATTTCTTAGCCCTACTCTTTCCGTGATGTCTTCAAGTATTCCATCATAATAAATTATTTTTCCTTTATTATCTTTAACAGCAATAGCAGTATCCGAGCAAATAAAGGGTGTGCCATCTTTTTTAATCAATCTAATTTCCTCATTTTTGATAAACCCCAGGGATTTAAATATTTGACTAATTTTTTTTCTTGTGGATGGATGTTCATACAATTCCGATACATTTATATTTAATAAAGAATTTTTATCCTTATAACCGAAAATATCTAAAAAAGCTTGGTTCACTTCAATGAATTTTCCTTTGCTACCCGGCGTTACACGATAAATACCAACATTTAGGTTTTCTGTAAGAGTACGGTATTTTTCCTCGCTAATTCGCAATTCGCCTTCTGCTAATTGCCGCTCCTTTATTACGTCCAATAATTTCTCATAAATACGGGCGTTTTTTATTGCAGTCGAGGCATAAGCAGCAAAGGTATTTACAATCACCAAATCATCATTTGAAAATGGAGCAACTCTCCTGTACAGATTCATTGTTCCGATCACTTTATTATCAATGATAAATGGAGATATTATTACATGGTCATCATCGGATTCCGGTGTTCCCGGTAAATGGAAACTGCCCTTTTCTTTATTTGTATCATTAAATATCATTCCTTTTTTAGATTTAATAGTTTTCCCCGTTAAACATTTATTAATATTTAACTTTGTAGACATAACTATTTCATCATAAGGAGGATCATTGCTGAGTACAGGATTAATTGTAATCTTATCATCATCCAACATATATATTGTTATGCCATGACAGTCTAATAAGGATCTTGCCTGAGCAGATATTTGCTCTAATACAATGTTAAGGTCGAGTGATTTTGTTAAGTGCTTCGCTGTTTCAAGCAATTTTTCACGTAATTCTTCTGCCTTTTTTCTTCTGGAAATATCCCGAACTGTAGCCTGTAAAAACGTCTCATTTTTTAAATTTACACGTGTTAATTGTACGGTAGCCGGAAAAGTTTCACCATTTATCCTTTTATGTGTCCATTCAAAAAAGTTTGATCCTTTAGCCATAGCCAGGTCTATCATTATTTTTGCTTGCCTAGAGGATAAACGTCCATCAGGCTGCTTTTCTGGAGAAATATCCCAAGGACCGTATGTTAAAAATTCTTCAACACTGCTAACATTAAACATTTCTGCTATTATAGAATTTCCTGAAGTGAATTTCCAAGTTGGAGGACTAAGAGTCATTATTGCGTCTTTTGATGAATCAAATAATTTATGATACTTCTCCTCACTTGCTTTTAACCCTGTTTCTACTTTTACACGGTCTGTTATATCGTCAATTATTCCGTCATAATATTTTATTATTCCGGAAGAGTCTTTCACAGCGGACGCAGAAATCGAACATATAATTGTTGTACCACCCTTTTTTTTCAACTGAACTTCTTCGTCTTTTACGTATCCCTGTGTCTTTATTTTGTCACTTACCTTTTTTCTTTCATTTGGATTTTTATAAAGGTCCGATACATGCAAATTGAGCATTGATGTTTTGTTTATATATCCAAAAATATTTAAAAATGTCGGGTTTACTTCGATAAACTTTCCTTTTGCACCGGGGGTGTTACGGTATACACCAACATTTAAATTTTCCGCTAAGGATCTGTATTTTTTTTCACTATTAGCTAACTGTTGTTCGTATTTCTTCAGATTAGTCAATTCTGTTAATAATTCTTCATAGGACTTTTTGTGATTCTTGGTCATTTTATTTTCTTTTTTTTATACTCAATATTAACAATAGGATATAATTTGTTTTTTCACAATAATTAAACAATTCTGTGGATTATTATGATGTAAGAGGTTCAAGGGTTTAATATATTTAAAACGATAATAATTTATGTATTTATATTCATCACAATCCGAGAATTGAGTGTATTTTCTTTAATAACTCCTCACTATCAAATGGTTTTGATATAAAACCATTTGCCCCTATATCAATAACTTGTTTTTTTACGTCAATACTTGGAAAAGCTGTAATGAAAATTACAGGAATCATTTCAGTAGATGTATTGTTTCTCAAAGTTTCAAATGCTTTGATTCCTCCGCCCATCGGCATTTTTATATCTAATAGTATTAAGTCAGGTTTCTCTTCTTTTGCGGTTTGTACACATTGATAACCATCATAAGCTGATATTGTTTCGTAGTTATTGATTTGTAAGCGCGATGAAAGTAATCGCACTATCTGCGTTTCATCATCAACAATTAAGATTTTCTTTTTCATCCAATACCTGTTAATAATTTACACCAAATTTATTAATCTTTCGTCAATTAATTACATAAGCTTCACAATAATATTTATAATTACTTTTCATAAATATAAATCCTATTAATTTTCGACACTAATTATTAACAAATTAATTTAAATTGTGATTGAATAATGACTCTTGGAAAAAAAATATTATGGAGCGGTTTAGGTTGGGCTATGGGAGGACCTATTGGCGCAATTCTTGGTTACGCATTTGCATCGTTTTCCGATCAACAACCTAAACGGAGAACTTCATACAGTAGAACAACAATATCTCGAACAAATACGGAAGATTTTATGGCTTCGCTGTTAATATTACTAGCATCAGTAATGAAAGCCGATGATAAATTACTGCATTCCGAGTTAGATTGCGTAAAACGATTCTTAGGAAAACAATTCAATAAAGAAGATGCAAATCATTATATAATATTATTTAGAGAAATCATAAAGCAAACTTATTCATTACCTCAAGTATGTCAGCAAATCCAAAGTTCAATGGACCACCCAAGTAGGTTGGAGCTCATACATTTATTATTTGGTCTTTCATCTGCAGATGGTGAAACTCACTCTAAAGAAATAGATATTATCCAAATCATTGCTCGTTATTTAAACGTTAATGATAATGATTTCGCTTCAATAAAAGCGATATTTGTAAAGAGCACAAAATCCGCATATCAGATATTAGAAATTGATTTATCTGATTCAAATGATGAAGTGAAAAAAGCATACAGAAAAATGGCCAAAAAATATCATCCCGATAAAGTTGCCCATCTTGGCGAAGAGTTGCGGGTAATTGCTGAGGAAAAATTCAAAGCTGTCAATAAAGCGTACAAAGATATAAAACTTGAACGTGGTATGTAATAGTATATTTAGTTAAAACTATTAAACAATCTTATTTAATTCTGTATGGAAATTTCCTAGTGGATCTTCTGTTGACTTCATCAATGATTTCATTCGCCGGTCTTCTCCAATCTGCCTCAACTTCATAAGCGATTGACCACAATGTAGTACCGTCCTTTCCATCTACTATTGAATAATTAGTTTTTACTATTTTTGATTTTGATAGGTCATACGGAATCCATGGCCAAAGAGCATTCTTAGTCATAATATTTAATATATGCATACCAACTTCAATACCCAACGATTCCAATTCCGGTATGAGCTGATTTTTTTCAATATAACCTCGTAAAACTGCATCAACTTGTAAAATATCTGCTAATTTTTCTACATTGATATTCCATGAATCAACTGCTTTAATACCATTTTCTTCTAATATTTGTAATGTGTTCTTATAATTTTGGACTTTCACTCGGATTGGTTTTTTCCCACTTTTAGTACTTCTTAATATTTCATTATAGTAAGACATCATAAAAGCTTTACTCTCGGCTTCCTCAATTATTTGTAAATCTTCCTGAGTAAGTTCTTTGGGAATAAGACCCGTATACGTCATTTCAAACGGTAAAATCGCGATTGTTTTATGATCGGCAGTTTGGATCTCAAAGTCATGAGAAATGAAATATGGTGTACAACAAAAAATTATTAGTGAAATAAACGACAATACGAGAGGTTTTTTTATATTCTTCATTTTAAATGCTCCTCAATCAAATTTTATTTATTATTTAATGTATTATTCTTCATGAACGTATTTCGTGAAGTCTATATTTGTATATCAATAATAAATTAATAAGGGTCATGACTAGAACGCGAAAGATAAAAGGCTGTAAGTTACTGTATGACAATGAGAAACAAATATGTTAAGCGTTCCCGAATTTCTGATAAGAAATTTAGGCAGTTGGTTAAGCTGTTTTCTTTGGACTTGGACGCG
>JAHJCW010000012.1 GCA_018812885.1 bacterium
ATTTCACCATGATCAGTTTTAATAATTCCGGTGCGTGCAGCACTATTCACATCCGTTTTTAATACATTAAATTTCATATTCTCTTTAACGAATCTGCCAAACCCTCAAGGTTTGTCAAACCTTGAGGGTTTTTATTCCATCTTATTAAATTACTCAAATTTACTGTAATCAAAATCTTTTCTACTTAAAAGAAATTCACGCATATGCTTAATAGAATCAAACTGAGCAAGCATATCATCTTGTGTGGTTAGGGTATCATTAGATAATCCAAAATATTCCCTTGCTGAAGAAAATTCCCATTCATCGGGTGTACCTGACAAGTTTTGCTTCTACTGGGTTCAATAAAATATATTTAAATAACCATGTAAAATACTCTTCATTCTCAATAATTCTTTTCTTTGTACTACCACCAAATAAAACACCTGTCCTACTATATTTTTTATTAATCGCCTTTGTGTACGAATTGATTAAATCACCAATCATATATCCAATTGTATCTTGATCTGACAATTGTTTCACAAACAAATGAAAATGATTTGGCATTAAACAGTAGCAGAGTACGGCAATTCTATATATATCCTTATAATATTTTAACCGTTCAAGAAAAAATGAATAATTGTCCGGTTCAAAATAAATCTTCTTATTGTTTACACCACGATTAAATAAATGAAAATAATTGTGCATATTATTCAAACCCTCAAGGTTTCTAAAACCTTGAGGGTTTTACCTTTTTCTAAATACTTTAACATCTATCTGCTTTTAGAATATTAAAATTCATTATTATTATGGAAATATTATTTCAAAGGCTTTTTTAACTGAATCAACTTGATAATATTTCATATTTTCGGGTGGTTGGTTCGCTTTTTTAAAACCATATTTTGGTACAATTGCAGATTTAAATCCTAAAGTTTGTGATTCAATAAGTCTTTTTTCTAATTGGCTTACCGACCTTACCTCACCAGCTAACCCAACTTCACCTATTAATATCATATTTTGAGGAATTGGTTTATCCACAGCACTTGAAGCAATAGCCCCAATTACTGCTAAATCAGCCGCCGGATCATCAATGCGTAAACCACCGACTAAATTAACGAAAGTATCTCTTGTACCCATAGGTAGTTTTATCCGTTTCTCCAATACCGCTAAAAGCATTGATAACCGACGTAAGTCAAATCCATTTACATTGCGTTGTGGAGTACCAAAATTAGCATTTGAAACTAAGGCTTGGACTTCCACCAAAATAGGACGTGTTCCCTCAAGCGACGGGAATATTGCTGAACCTGCTACATTTACAGATCGTTCTGCTAAAAATAACTCGGAAGGATTTTCTACCTCTATGAGCCCCTGCGATTGCATCTGAAAAATCCCGACTTCATTAGTTGCGCCAAAGCGATTTTTGACCGAGCGTAAAATACGATGATCATATCTATCGTCTCCTTCAAGATACAATACAGTATCAACCATATGTTCCAACATTCGTGGACCGGCTATGATTCCTTCCTTTGTTACGTGACCGATCAAAATTATTGTTACTCCACGTTCTTTACAAATTTGCAATAATTGCTGACCTGATTCTCTAATCTGACTCACCGAACCGGGAAGAGAATCGATTGTATCGCTATAAACTGTTTGTATTGAATCAATTATCACTACTTCCGGTTTGAGCAAGACTATTTGCTCCAAGATATTATCTATATGGTTTTCACCCGACAATTGCATTTCACTCGAAGATATTTTTAAGCGTTTGGCTCGCATGGCAATTTGATCTTCGCTCTCTTCTGCTGAAATATATAAAGATGGCTTGTTTATTTTCCCTAGCATCTGCAATGCCAATGTTGATTTTCCTATTCCGGGATTGCCGCCTAATAATATCAACGATCCCTGTAAGATACCGCCTCCCAATACTCTATCAACTTCGGCAATGCGAGTTGGTATCCGTTTTGTTTGATTCTTTTGTAATATATCTGTTAGAGGCGTGGATTTGGATGGTGTTCTGTTTTTAGACCCCCGGATGCTTTTGGGTACTTTGTATTCGCTAAGCGTACCCCATTCGTTGCAATTCGGACATTGACCAAGCCACTTAGGATAATCGGTTCCGCAATTGGAACATAAGAATACCGTTGCATTTTTGGATTTATTCATTTATTAAATTACAGCCACAGAGAACACAGAGAACATAGAGAAATTTAATGTTTAATATTGACGATTGACGATTGACGATTGATTATTTATAAAGAGGATATTTGCCGAAGTGCAGCGTATATCCCGCCTTGTTGGAAAAAAGTAAACTACCTATTCCCTCTCCACCTCTCTACCAATTCCCATTCTACCAATCAACCAAATTACCAATCCGGTCCTAGAGAAATATAATATTGGGGTCGTGATGTTCCATGACCAGGCGTGTAATCCCAAGCAGTATCAAATCGGATTAAAAAATACCCTAAATTAATTTTCATACCCAACCCAATAGAACTAATTATCGGGCTCGCATATTCAGGCAATACTCCATATTTCTCAACAAATAACTCAGAGTCGTTTGAAAATTCACTCCTTTCATCCCATGCTGCACCAACATCTAAAAAGGCGTGACCTTGAATATTTCCAAATATAACTTTTAATGGAAATCCTAAAGCTAAATACTGAATAAATGGGAATCGGAACTCCAAATTTGCCATTGCTACATTTGTACCCCTTCTCTCAGCATAACGAGCACCTCTTATCGGCATTGCGTAATTGGTGAAATAAATATCCTTTAGCAAATCATCTTCACCTGATGATAATATTTCATAAGGAAATTGCGAATTATCCTTTTTACCGTTCGTCTCACCGCGTCCAAATAACCAAACAGGTAATCCGCCAAGGAAGAATTTTTGCGCATCTCTGCCAAAACTTGTTCCCGCCATAACGCGGGTGGCAATTGTGTAGTATCGTCCTAGGCGGAAATATTTGCGCCCGTCAAATTGTAAGGTACCAAATTGAATACCATTATCCCCCATTGATGGACTGCCGGTAAAGTTGACTTCCTGTCTCATACCATCAACCGGACCGGTATATCCCCAAGATGCATTATCCATTACCCAACTTACTGAAGGCAACACTGTATTTAACTCTGATGACCTTATATTAATATATTTTCTCGTGTACAAATCTTGTACCCACTCGTTATAGGAAAGTTTGTATAACGATAATCCGATATCAATTCTGTTGAAACGGTTAAAAGGTCTGGAAATATATGTCCCAATTCCATATCGGCGCAGTCTGGCAACACCGTAATAGCCGGTTGAATAGAAATCGGCTGACTGCGATGCGGTAAAATAATAATCGGTGCGATTCTTTAAATACGCGTATGATAATAAATAATCACTGTTTTCAAGAGTTAACTGCATTTCGGTTCCGACATAAATCCGATGATCACCAAGAACATCGCTCCAAGCGAAATATGTCATACCTTGTGCACCGAATATATTATCAAAAGCCATGTTACCGCTAACGAGATCTAATGTAAAATTGGTTTTATAAGCTTGTGGTGTATACTCCTCAATTTGCCGACCACCATCCAACGAATCAAATTCTGAAGTTTCTGAATCAGTTAAAACTTTATTATAACGTTCATAATTGGGACTAAAAATTATATTTGAATAATCACCGACTTCCTTCGTCTCTTGCTGTTTCCCACGAATTTTATCATGACGTAAATCTGCAAACGATTCATCCGCTGTTTTTTTACTGGTTAAAAAGTTAGTTATCGGAATTTCTTTATTCTCAAGTTCAAGCGGATTTGTCAAACTAAAAATGTCCCAGCCACGTTTATCATAACCGCTAAAAATTAATGTTTTATCATCTTTGGACAGACTTAATTGCTGTATTCCGGTAAGTATATTAGTTATTGTACCGGATTCGTTTGTGTTAAGATCTAATACATGAATATTCCATACTCCGTTTTCATCAGCAGTATATAATAATTTATTTTTGGTATGCGCCCAAACCGGATAATTTTCACTATACTCTGTCTCAGTAAGCCGTGTAATATTTCTTGTTGCTACATCTATGGAATAAATATCAGTTTGTGAGTAATCATATTTATACATTTTAAAGGTATCTAACAACGTTCGTTCCGTATTATTGATGTAACTGCTTCGATCAGAAATAAAGGTGATTTGTGTTCCATCATTATTCCAAACCGGCTCTGAATCAGAAAATATATCATCTGTCAAATTTGTTATTGCGTGAGTAGCAAGATCTAAAATATATATATCACTTGCCTTGCCTTCATTTCCTACAAAAGCAAGACTTTTCCCGTCGGGACTCCACGCAGCTGTAAAAAGACCATCCATTTCGAATGATATGGTCTCATAATCACCCTTTTCAACATCAATTAAATGAAAGGCATCCAATCCGCCCGCTTTAGCAGCTATAACAATTTTTCTACTGTCAGGCGACCATGAGATACCTGGCTGTAACCATTTGAGTTCTTCAAAGTTCATGGTACGGTTGCCTTTTACAATTCTTTTAATTTGCTTACCGGTATTGGCATCTATTAAGAATATATCGGCATACATTAAGCGGTCTGACAGAATTGCAATTTTACTACCATCGGGCGATAGCGCGGGAGAAATATTATAAAAATTCTTCAGTTTTTCATGATCTGTTAAACGATGGGCAATATCTTCAATCGCATCGCGACCTGCAATATCCGGCCAATATTCCTTTTTTACATAATCTTGCCATTGTTCCGTCAAATCTTCAAAATCCATACCTAGGGCTTGTTCAAAACCTCGTTCTGCGTTCTGAGTTTTTTTCATGGCAATATATATTTCACCAATTTTTTCTCTTCCATATTTCTCAGCGATAAATCGCATTACAGACTGACCGCCTTTGTATGCCATATAATATTCTAACTCACGAACGCTCGGGATATAATCATTTACGGTCATATCTCTAATAACCATATCGGCTTTTGTATCCCAATTCAAAGATAGATATTCACAAGTACCTTCACTCACCCAAAGTGGCAGTCGTAGTAACTGAGCGCCCGAAACAACACTCTGAATATTTCCACCGTAAACCATATCGTTAACAACGGAATGTACTAATTCATGGTGGATTACATGGCGGAATTGTTCATAAGATCCTTCAAAAGGAACCACAACGCGATTCTTGAAAAGCTCTGTAAATCCACCAATTCCTTCTGAAAGATATCCATACGTTACATTTGTTTGTTGAAAATCTTTATGTGAGTTATAAACAACAATTGATACCGGTTTTTTCAAATTCCAACGGAAATGTTTGGATATTTGTTCGTAAGCATTTTCGGCAACTTCGGCTGTGAATTCAGCGAGATCAATATCATCTGTATAATAGAATACATCAAAATGCGGAGATTTAATGAACTTCCATTCAAAATCTCCGTACTGAACTTTATTTTGTCCAAAGGATTGACCGAAAACGGCCTGCGATATAATTATTAGGATAAATAGTATATTTCTCATTGTATATAATAGATTATTCATAACGTAAATTAATTAGATACTTGTTAAGTAGAATAGATTAAAATCAATTTTTGTCATGTGCAAGATAATAACAACATTTTATTTGCCTATTTTACTTGAGGAAAGTAAATTTTTCTATGCAACAACCGATTTATTTCATTTCTGATATTCATTTAATGCTTAAATCTTCACAAGATGAACACGTTAAAACTCAGAAATTGTTCCAATTTTTTGAATTTATATCCAATTCAGATGGTACATTAATAATTGGTGGAGACCTTTTTGATTTCTATTATGAATATCCGCACTTAATTCCAAAACAGTATTTTGAAGTATATACACAACTTTACCAATTGCAAAAATCCGGAATAGAAATCCATTTTTTATTAGGTAACCATGATTACTGGACGATGGATTTCCTTTCTAACAAACTCAATATGTTAATTCATAAAAATGATATGGATTTTGAAATAAATGGTAAAAAATTCCATTTGACGCACTGTGATGGATTACTATCGTGGGAACGCGGTTACCGTATTGTAAAAAAAATGTTACATCATCGCTTTTTTATTTGGCTATTCCGCTGGTTACACCCTACGCTTGGTTATCGCTTTGCTGAGTGGGTGGCAAGTCGTAGCCGTCAATTTGAACACA
>JAHJCW010000132.1 GCA_018812885.1 bacterium
AAAAATAATTAATGAAAATTTAAAGTAAGATTATATGTCAAGAAAATTATTCTACGTAACAACTGAAATGGCACCTTTTGCCAGCGTATCGCCATTGGGCGAATTTTCAGTAAATGTACCGTTAAAACTTCAAGAATTGCAGCATGATATCAGAACTATAGCTCCTAAATATGGTTTTATTAGTGAAAGGAAATATATCCTTCGTGAGGTCATTAGATTGCGAGATATTCCTGTAGAATTTGATGGTAATAAAATTAGCACTTCAGCAAAAAGTGCTTTTATTCCAAAAACAAGAGTACAAGTATATTTTCTTGAACATGATGAATGGTTTAAACCGTTATCAAGTTTACTATATAAATCTAAAAATGGTCGTATTTTAAATGATAACGATATTCGTTCAGCATTTTTCAGTAATTCTGTTTTAGCAACATTGCCTCATCTATTTTGGAGTCCTGATGTAATCCTTTGTAACGGATGGCAATCAGCACTTATTCCCGCTTTATATAAGCAAAAGTATGAAGGTGGTGAATTCTATAAAAATATTAGAACAGTGCAACTTATTCACTGGCTTGATGAATATCCAAAATTTAGTCGCGATGCATATAAAAAAGCTGGAATTGAAATTCCAAAATCTTTAGACAAAAAAGTAATTAATGCATATAGTGTATCAGCAGAATACGCCGATGCGATAATTTTACTTAATCAACCCGGTAAGGATATGAGTAAGGAATTGCTTAAAATAGATGGATTAAAAGATCATAAATCAAAGATCCACACTATCGATATTGATTATGCAGAATCCCCGGATTATTCAGAGGTTGTGACAAAGATTAACGAAGTTCTTGAGAAACTTTTCGATTAAGCGTTCGTAGTATCTTAGAATAATCTTATGAAAAACAGCCACCTTATTTCTATAATAGCTATATTTACGTTTATCGTAATATTTTACAATTGTACGGAAAATCCGATTCCCTACAATTTATCAGACTCAGACTTAACCCTTGATACGGTAACTGTGAGGTCAATTGTTGGAGGTACATATTTAGCACCACCATTGATGGGCAGTACGGATGGGCTATATTTTGGTAATGCTGATGGTTTTAAGAATTTATTTTCCCTTATTCAATTCTCTTCTTTATCCTTAAGTGGATCAGTGCGAGCTTATAGTCTACTTGATTCAACTGTCACAATCGATAGTTTGGTTTTTGCTTTTACAGCAACAGATGATACTTTGCGTACAAATAGTGAATTTGAATTGTATTATTTTCCAGATGGGGGTGATTCTGTATTTAGCGAAATAGAAAGTAATTATTTAAATATCACCGAAACTGATGTGGTAAGTGCAGTGCCAATTGGCAGAAGTTTTTTTACACAGGAAGTACCTGATTCCACTGAATCAACTTATCCAAAATTAACCTTTATAATTGATAATTTAGATGGTATAGATGAAATAATAAATTTCATAGCAGATACTACAGACACTCAAAATAGAACATTTATGTTAAGAAATTTTGATCCGATTGATCGTATTGTGTCAATAAATAGTCGCGAATCAACGGACTATCCGATTATAAATGTTTACTACAGAGTCGGTGAGGATACATTGCATAGCGTCTTTTTTCCGGTGAAAGATATAACTATTGTTGAGCCACGTCCAATAACGGAAAATGATATGGATCATATTTCGGTTGGCAGAGCCACCGGATTAAAATCAATAATTAAATTTGATTTTAGTGATATACCGATAGACTCAACTAATATGGTAATTAAATCGGCAGAATTGATTTTTAATTCAATTCCGGATATATCATTAGATAATTATGAAATCATTGCCGCAATACTAGAGGATTCCATTAGTATTTCGAATTATTGGGAAATAGATGAAGACCAATATGCAATAGAACAGAATGTATTAATGACTGGTACTTTTGAAAATAATCAAATGAAAATGGAAATCAGATCATTTTTACAGGGTGTGAATACCGGTAGTTATAATAATTTTGGACTTAAATTATACGGGAGCTCTAAAATTAATCCATTTCAATCAGCGAACCTAATATTAGATCCAAATAATTCAGATAATAATCCATATCTTAAGATTGTATATGTCAAACTTTAATAAAATAATAATTATAGCAATATCCATAAGTTCAATTATATTCAGTCAAAGTTTATTAAACGGATATGGATTTGGAAAAAAAATAGATATTTATAATGCTGCTTCTTTAGGGATTTCATCAACCGGGTTATTGCCTTCATTTAGGGAAGATGTTTCGCTACAAAATCCTTCTACTTGGAAAAATTTAAATTTTACCTATTTTTCCGGAGCGTATCAGGTTGAACAAAAAACTGTATTAGATAACATTATAAATAGCACTTCTAATCTTGGATATGTACAATTTATCGTCCCGATAAAAAATAAATATGCTATTGGGCTCGGTATTCATCCCTATTTTGATCAGTATTTGCAATTAGATAGTGACGATGAAAGTAAATACATCGCTTTTGGCGATACATTAACAACGCATCATTCCTATAGCAGTTTTGGTGGAATTACGGCATTTAATTTGTCATTTGCCGGAAATATTGCTAAAAACATTGATGCTGGTTTTTCTTTTGATATTTTATACGGATCAGCCCGTCAACAAACAGTTTTTTCTTTAGATGATTTAGATTATTATTCTCAGCAAAGACATTTATACACAGGTAGTTTAGCAAAAATAAATCTCAATAGTGATATTTTATCAAATTGGGACATTCCACTTAATTTATATTTTGGTTATGGATTCCCTATTCAATCAATTTCAGTTGAGTCATATTATCATAAACCATTTGAAGATTCCAATGATTCCGGTGAGCAAGATAATTACGATTTCCCACTGTTATCTGATACCATCACACCTACAGGAATTATTACGAGGAATGCACTATCACCATATGAATATCAATTTGGATTCGATTATAAAATTCAAAAGGAATTGAGTGTACTTGGTGAATTTTCAAGATGGGAGGATAAGGAAAGTATAGGAGCTAGTTTCTCTGCATTAAATGATCAAATACATTCAATTGATCATTATAATTTAAGCATTATAAGATTTACTCCTAGATTAGCTAAAAATATCCTTGACAGGATAAATTTTAAAATGGGAGCTTACTCCAACAATATAAAGCTATTAAATTCTGAAAAAATTATAAATGAGTATGGCGTTTCAACAGGACTTAGTTTTAACTTTGGCGTTACAAAAAATCAGATTGATTTTGCTTATTTAATTGGTAAAAGACAAGGATTAACTGTAATCGGTGATGAAAATATTCAAAAATTTAGTATTGGAATCACGGTTGGTGATATTTGGTTTGTAAAAAGGAGAGCTCAGTAATGATTAAAAAGGGATTATCATTCAAATTATTTTTGGTAGCTTTATCTGCTTTTATTGTAAGCATGTGTGTTCCACCGGGACCATCTGCAGCAGATTTAGCTGATAAGGCACGTATTGATTCTGTAAAAAATGTACGCTGTCCGCGATTAATGAGTAGTGCAGCAGAATACTACAACGCCCGCGATTGGGAAGCAACTGTACGGATTTATAGAAAAGTCGTTGATTTGGGATGTGATGATTGGGATACTACATATGCACCTCCCGAAGAGATCTATCAGTACTATGGCATTGCTTATGAGCAAATGGGAAAATTTGATAGTTCAGAATATGTTTTACTTAAAGGTGTACAAAAAATTCCTAACAATATTGATCTAAGAGAACGCTTAGCATATGCTTACAAACGACAAGGAAAGACTAATAAAGAAATAGTAGAATACGAACGAATACTTGATGAACTTGACCCCAATAATGTTAGAGTAATGACAGAATTAGCCTCATTATATCGTAAAGAAGGGCGATCTGAACAACAAATTCGAGTTTTACAAAAATTAATTAATATTGATCCGACCAATGAAGCAGCAATGGCCGATTTGGCTGCTGCATTCGAAAAGACAGGAAAAGATCCACTCGAACTATATTTAAGCAAATATACTAATAATCCAACCGGCACAAATGGTATTCAATTAGCAGATGCTTTGATGAGAAATAAGCGTATTAGTGAAGCTATTGATATTTTGAAAACAGTAAGTAGGAATGAACCTGGTAATAAAATGATTTTTATTAAACTTGGTGATGCATATACTTTAAATGAAGATTACTCAAATGCTTCCTCTGCTTTGGAACAGGCATATAAAATTGATTCGCGTGACCACCAAACTGCAATAAGAATTTGCGAAGTCAATTCTGAACTGGATAATTTCAGCAAGGCAATATATTGGGCTGATGTAGCAATTAATGGTTCAAAATCATCAGGTGAGGCGTTTGGTGCAAAAGGTAATGTATATTACAAAGCTTTCCATACTTACCGTACACCGGAAGTATCCCGCGATGACCGCATCGTTGCAAGTTTAGCTTATAAATATTATGTTCAAGCTGAAAGTAAAGGATACCGCAATGTTTCCGGTTCTAAAAATTGGTTAAGAGATAACGAAGTATTGTTTACAAAAAGTGACTGGTTTATGTTAGATGCAAGTCAAAAAGCTGCCGGTTATGCAACTGTAAAAACACCTTCTTATAGTTGGGTAACTGAAAGACTTTATAAAGATTCAAGCTGGTAATAGGAGATGTCTTGTCGCATTTAAAGCAAACAGACCCAGAATTATTTAAAATATTAGGTAAGGAAGAAAGTCGGGAGCATAATACTTTAGAATTAATAGCTTCCGAAAACTTTGTTAGTTACTCGGTGCTCGAAGCAGCTGGTGGAGTAATGACCAACAAATACGCAGAAGGCTATCCCGGTAAAAGATATTACGGTGGTTGTGAGCATGTTGATGAAGCAGAGAATCTTGCCCGTGAAAGGGCTAAAAAGCTATTCAATGCTGAATATGTTAATGTTCAACCACATTCAGGTTCTCAGGCAAATATGGCTGCATTAATGACCTTTGTGAAGGTAGGCGATACAATTATGGGATTGGATCTTGCACATGGCGGACATTTAACACATGGAAGTCCGGTAAATTTTTCCGGTCGTTTATATAACGTTATTTCTTATCAAGTGGGTAAAGAAACTGGTCGAGTAGATTTTTATAATTTAATGAAATTAGCAAAAGAACATCGACCAAAATTGATTATATGTGGTGGAAGTGCCTATCCGAGATTTATTGAATTTGAGCAATTTCGCCAAGTCGCTGATGAAGTCGGCGCTTTTTTAATGGCAGATATAGCACATCCCTCCGGTTTAGTGGCTACAGGAATTCATCCTTCTCCTATGCCATATTGTGATGTTGTTACAACTACAACGCATAAAACGTTGAGAGGCCCACGCGGTGGAATGATAATGATGGGTAAAGATCCGGAAAATCCATGGGGAAAAGTTGCTCCTAAATCCGGAAGAGTAAAAAATATTTCTGAATTGATTGATTCAATGGTAATGCCCGGAATTCAAGGTGGCCCGCTAATGCATATAATCGCTGCAAAAGCGGTGGCATTTGGAGAAGCCCTTAAACCTGAATTTAAAGAATATACTAAAGCGATCGTCAAAAATGCTAAAACGATGGCTGAAGAGTTTATATCACTTGATTATCATTTAATATCGGGTGGAACAGATACGCACGTAATGCTAATCGATTTAACAAATAAAAATATTACCGGCAAAGCAGCAGAAAATGCACTTGAAAAAGCTGGAATAACTGTCAATAAAAATATGGTACCATTTGATCAACGTAGTCCGTTTATTACGAGTGGAATACGCATCGGTACGCCGGCAATTACGACGCGCGGGATGGGTGTTGCTGAAATGCGAAAGATTGTAAAATTGATTGACAGTGTAATTAATGATCATGAAAATGAAGCATTAATTGGAAATGTGAAAAACTCCGTTCAAGATTTATGTAACAGTTTTCCACTTTATGATGAATTGAGAGATTGATTATTATAAATATGAGTCATATCACTCGAACTATAAAAATGACCACTCTCATGGGAATGGTCATTTTTATTATCGGATGTTCACCGAAAAAGTATATATTAAACCAATTTGACGGTGTTTTTGATTCAATCGAATATGTTTATTTAACTGATGATGATCCGCAATTAGTTAAGGAATCATTCCCTTTTAATTTAAAGATAATTGAGATTCTTCTTGATCAAGGTCCTGATGATCGTGAAATGCTTCTAACAGCTTTGTCAAGTTTTACAATGTACTCCTACGGTTTCGTGATAGAAGATGCGGAGAAATTGAGTTTGAAAGATTATGCTGCAGGAAATGAACTTTATAACCGGGCGAATAAACTTTTCAATCGTGCTTTCCATTATGGGTTGCACGGTATGGAATTGAAATATCCTGAATTTAATAATTGGTTGGCAAAGCGCGATATTGAACATAATCCATTTGAAAAAGAGGATATTTCATATTTGTACTGGCTTTCTGCGGCAATCGGTGGTTCTATATCATCAAGTCATGGGAATCCGGTCTTTGTAGTAGATCTACCAAAAGTCGGTTGGCTGCTTGAGAAAAGTATGGAAATTGAGGAGTCTTGGAATAGTGGAGCGCTGTATAGTGCGATGATATCATTTACTATGAGCCGACCCGATGTGGTAGCAAATCGAGAGCAAGTAGCTTTGGATTATTTTAATAAAGCAGTACAAGCATCTTCAGGTGAGGATTGTAGTGTATATGTGAGATATGCTGAATCAGTTTGTATTAAAAACCAAAATAAAGATGAATTTATTGAAAAACTTAATTTTGTATTAAACTTTGATATAGAAAGGGCCAAAGAATTACGATTGACCAATACTATGGCACAATCACGTGCAAAATGGTTGATGGAACGAATCGACGAATTATTTTACTAACCGGAGATGATTTATGTATAAAAATGCTATAAAATTTCTATTAATATTTTTATTTGCTACGCAATTAATGGGCAAAAAAACAATTATTAAAATGGCTACGCTTGCACCGGAAGGTACAAAGTGGCATGGAATGCTTGTAGAAATGGGACAAAAGTGGTCCGAAGCTACTGATGGAAATGTAGAATTGAGAATTTATCCGGGTGGAGTAGTTGGTGATGAGCGTGATATGATTCGGAAAATCAGAATTGGACAAATTCATGCCGCAGCAGTAACTACCGAGGGACTTTCAGAACTTAATCCAGATATTTACTCGCTAATAATTCCTTTGCTTTTTGATGATTGGGATGATGTTGATTGGATTAGAGAGCGCATTGAAGATGATCTGATAATCGGAATTGAAAAAAATGGATTTAAATTACTTACCTGGACGGATGTTGGTTGGGTCAATTGGTTTACAAAAGATCCGATGCGACTTCCTGAAGATTTAAAAGGAATGAAGATTTTTAATTGGGCAGGTGAATACCAAACATTGCAGTTATGGAAAAAAGGCGGATTTCATGCAGTCCAATTGGCATCAATTGATATACTATCAGGTCTCCAAACCGGGTTAATTAATGCTATGGGAACAAATCCGATGATTGCATTAGCCAGTCAGTGGTTTGGAATTGCCAATCATATGTTGGACATGAGATGGGGATTGCTAACAGGTGGAATTGTAATTGACAATAGAATCTGGAATAAAATTGATCCTGAATATCAAGAGAAAATGTTAGAGGCTGTTGCTGAAATAGACAAGGAACAGAGAAAATCAGGAAGGTACATGGATGGAGAATCCATTGAAGTAATGAAAAAATATGGACTAACAGTACATGAATTAAGTAAAGAAGATTTACAATATTGGAAAAAATATGTGGAAAAATGGTATCCTGATATACGCGGTTCATATGTACCGGCTGATATTTTCGACAAAGTTGTTGCATTAAAGAAAGAGAAAGATTTATTAGATTTAAAAATAAAAAGTGACAGAAACTAAAGATAAAAAATTATTAATTAGATGGCTGGAACAGGGCGAGTCAATAATTGCCCTGTTTGTTTTTGCTGCAATTGTATTGATACCTGTAACAGAAGCTCTTACTAGGAGTTTCAATGTATCCATTATACCCGGCGCTCCGATTTGGACACAACATTTAACCCTTTGGATAGCATTTGTTGGGGCAATGATTGCATCACAAAATAACAAATTATTATCCTTAACTAGCAAACCGTTATTTACCCGTGACCGTTCATATAATATTGGAAAATTTATTGCACGTACCTTATCAGTTATTGTAGTTCTTTCATTAATGATTGCTAGTATTGATTTAATTAAAGTGGAATATTTATATCCAGTAAATGTTGTTCCGGGAATACCGCGATGGGCATCTATGATTATTATGCCTATTGGTTT
Source organism: bacterium (assembly GCA_018812885.1). GTDB lineage: Bacteria > Fidelibacterota > Marinisomatia > Marinisomatales > JAHJCW01 > JAHJCW01. The sequence goes on from JAHJCW010000132.1 coordinate 8,338, forward strand.
TGCAATCATAGCGTTTCAACTATTATATCTCAGTAGTAATTCAAAATTTTACCGTGGTGTTATTCTCATAGTAGCACTTTTTTGGTTTGCAATTAGTTACGCAGGTTTTTTGCAAGAATTAGGATGGGCAGTTTGGGTCTTAGGTACTTTAATTCTTATCTCGTTAGTATATGGTATGCCAATATTTATTGGATTGGGAGGAGTAGCTGTTTTATTATTTTGGCAGAGTTTCACCCCGATTACTGCCATTCCTGTTGAAACATACCGCATTGTTGTCTCTCCTTCATTACCGACAATTCCGCTTTTTACTTTAGCAGGTTTTGTGTTAGCAGAAAGTGGTGCGTCCCGCAGGATGATGTCTCTATTCCAATCTGCATTTTCCTGGATTCCGGGTGGTACTCCGATTGTTGTAGTTATTTTGAGCGGATTTTTTACAGCAATGACCGGTGGGTCGGGTGTGACAATTTTAGCCCTTGGTGGACTTCTTTATCCGATGCTACGTAAAGAAGGATATTCTGAATTATTCTCATTAGGATTAATAACTGTAGCCGGTTCATTGGGATTAATGTTTCCACCAAGTTTGCCGTTAATTATTTATAGCGTATCAGCCGGGATATCAGTTAAGGATGCATTTATAGCAGGACTGTTACCGGGTACCTTACTTATCGTACTAATTGGTATTTGGGCGGTATATCAAGGCAAAGTGCAAAAGATTGAGCGGCTACCTTTGAAATGGAAAAAAGTTTTTTCTACTACTAAGGAAACAATTTGGGAAATATTAATTCCAATCTTTATTTTAATTGGAATTTTTGCCGGATATACTACATTAGTTGAAACTGCGGCAGTCTTAGTGATATATGTGCTTATAGTTGAAATATATATCTATAAAGATCTAAAGTGGAAAAACATTCCCAAAATTGTAATTGATTGTACTGCCTTGATTGGAGGTGTATTAATTATATTGGGAGTTGCAATGGGATTAACCAGCTACTTAGTGGATGCACAAATACCGATAAAGCTATTAGCATGGGTAAAGACGGCAATCTCATCAAAATATGTATTCTTATTAATGTTAAATATTTTGTTGCTATTAGTTGGCAGTTTAATGGATATTTTTTCTGCAATTATTGTCTTTGTACCATTATTAGCCCCGCTTGGAGATTATTTCGGTATACATCCGGTGCATATGGCAATTATTTTTATTGCCAATTTAGAGCTTGGATTTATCACTCCACCGGTTGGTATGAATTTATTTTTATCAGCTTATCGGTTTGAAAAACCGATGTTAACAGTATATCGTTCTACCATACCATTTTTTATTGTTAGATTATTGGCAGTGTTAGTCATTACTTATATTCCAATAATTTCAATTGGATTTCTTGATTAATAATCATGCTTGCACTACGTTATTAATCTTAATATATTTGCTTAATTAAAAAGGACAAATCTATACTTAAAACGCTACTATTTTTTAACAAGAAGTTTAATAGAAATTAATTTCATTTATTTAGGAGTGCAGTATGAAGCGTTTTATTGTCGCCAGTTTAATAACATTATTTACAATTACCTCATATAGTTTTTCTCAAAGTGAAGCCGGCTCAATATTTTTATTAATTGCACCAAGTGCTCGCGCAGGTGGAATGGGTGAAGCTCATGTTGGGCTAGCCGATGATGCCTACGCAAGTTATTGGAATCCGGCAGGCTTAGGATTTTTAGAGGGAACCGAGCTCGCCTTAATGCACGTTAATTGGCTTCCAAACTTAGCTGATGACATGGCTTATGATTTTTTTGCTATGCGTAAATCAATCCCAAATCTTGGAACAGTTGGAGGACATTTAATTTACTTAAATCTTGGAGAACAAACTCGTACTGATGAAATTGGGACCGAGTTAGGAAAGTTTTCAAGTTATATGTTTGCGTTTAATTTATCGTATAGTACTAAAATCAATGAAAAATCTGCTTTTGGTCTAAATGCGAAAGTATCATATCAGCATTTAACTGATCAGGGAGCAGGTGCAGAGGAAGGTAAAGGCAGCTCAACTGATTTCGGTTTTGATCTAGGTTATATGAAGAAGGAATTCTTGTTGCCACGTTTGAATTTGGGTGCTACCATTACTAATATTGGTCCAAAAGTGTCTTTTATTGATCCTGCTCAGGCCGATCCACAACCAACTAATTTCACATTAGGTCTTAAATATCAAGTGCTTAATTCTGAATATAATAAACTATCAGTAGTTTGGGATATTAATAAACTATTGGTTGCTTCATATCCCGATATGGATTGGGATGGTGACGGATTTATAGGAGGTTGGGATGAAAATGGTAGCGAGACTACAAAAAACGCATTTTATAATAATGATGGAAAACAAGAAACCGCTCACACCGATCCGCTCTGGAAAGCGTTATATACATCATGGTTTGACGATTGGTTCTTAGGTGGGGATATTGATATGGCCTCCCCTGGCAGTCTATCTGATGGTATTATCGGTGGCTGGAATTGGAATGATAATAATAGCAATGGTAAAATTGATGTTGATGAAGGAGAAATGGTTGAATCTGAAGGTGGTAAATATAACGAATATGGTCAGAAAGAAGTTGGGAGTGGAGATGCTCGGTCGATTAATGATGAATTAAATCAAATTGTTCATAATATTGGCTTAGAATATTGGTATTCAAATGTGTTTGCTATTCGGTTAGGATATATTTACGATTATAACGGAAAATTGTTTAATCCTACTATGGGAATTGGTCTTCGTTACGGTGGTTATGGATTCGATTTTGGCTATACATTTGGTGAGCCCGGTCATCCTCTAGAGAATACAATGCG
>JAHJCW010000133.1 GCA_018812885.1 bacterium
AGTGCTTAATGTAACTTAATAACATATATACTGAAAAATTTATTGCATTGAGAAAACTTTAAATATTAGAACGATTAATGGAACAGAGGAACTAAAATGAAATATTACAAACCACTTATTATACTAATTATACTTTTACTAATTACTGCTTGTTCGCGGGTGCTTATATCCAATAGAAAACAGTTAAACCTAATACCAAATTCGTCAATGTTACAGATGAGCTTTGACCAATACGGTCAATTTCTTGAAGAAAACGTAATAAGCGCTGATGCCGAGAAAACCGAAATGGTTAAACGTGTCGGTAAAAATATCCAAAAAGCTGTGGAACAATATTTTGTTGATAATGGACTGGAAGATGAATTAAAAAATTACGATTGGGAATTTAATTTAGTTGAAAGCAATGAAATAAATGCCTGGTGTATGCCCGGCGGAAAAGTAGTTTTTTATACAGGAATTTTACCACTTACAAAAGATGAAAATGGTTTAGCCGTAGTCATGGGACATGAAATTGCCCATGCAATTGCTGAACACGGAAATGAACGAATGAGCCAAGGACTGATGACGCAGCTGGGTGGTGTCGCTTTAGCGGTAGCTGTTAGTGAAAAACCTGAACAAACACAGCAATTGTGGATGACCGCATTCGGTGCAGGTGCTCAACTTGGAGTATTACTTCCATTCAGCCGTCTGCACGAAAGCGAAGCCGATCATTTGGGATTGATTTTTATGTCAATGGCAGGATATAATCCTAATCATGCAATATCATTTTGGCGACGCATGTCAGAAATGAAAGGAGGTCAAGCCCCTCCCGAGTTTATCAGTACTCATCCATCTGACGATAATAGGATCACACAAATTGAAAAACTAATACCGGAAGCATTAAAATATTACAATGCAGCCGTTCCTGCTTCAAACTAGATAGAAGTTTATTATTAGAAAAAGGGCGCTAAATAGCGCCCTTTTAATTTATAAAAATAAGTTTATTTCTTTAAAGCATCTCTAATATCTTTAAGAAGCATAACTTTTTCACTTGGCTTGGGTGGTTCGGTTGGTTTTTCTTCTTCTTTTTTCTTAGCACTGTTAATTCCCTTTATTACCATAAAGATTGCAAAGGCGATTATAGTGAATTCAACAACAGTATTAATAAACGCACCATAGTTTAATGTAACTGCCGCTGCGGTTTCTGTCGCTCCCTTTAATACTATAGACAGATTAGAAAAATCAATTCCTCCTATCAGAATGCCAATTGGGGGCATTATAACATCTGTTACTAGTGATGCAATTATTTTACCAAATGCACTACCAATTACAATACCAACTGCCATATCCATGACATTACCCTTCATGGCAAATTCTTTAAACTCCTTCATCATTCCCATTATTTGTTACTCTTTTTTTTATTAATAGTATTTAACTATAGTTAAAAAACATCAAAATACCTTAATATCTTTGAATAGAAAGTTCGTACATTAGTAATGTTAGTAACTTGATTTTCTATAATATGAGTATATCATGTTAGTGATTAACAATTATTATTTATCATTATCTTTGTAGGAATTAGTAAATGAAAGTAATTTTTCTAGATATAGACGGTGTACTGGTAACCAGAAATTCCGTTAAATATCAATATCAAAATTTTCCGGATGATACAAGTATACGTTTCGGTAAAGGTGCTGTAAAAAACCTGAATAAACTAATTCGCCGAACTAAGGCTAAAATTGTAATTAGTTCAACCTGGAGATTATTTCACTCATTGGAAGATTTACAGAATATTTTCAAAAAACAAGGAATCAGGGGTAAAATAATTTCCACTACAAGTATTGAAAAAGCTCCGGTTGAAATAGATATTCCACGCGGACAAAAAATTACCGCTTGGTTAGTACAACACCCTGAAGTTGAAAAGTATGTGATAATCGATGATGATGTACAAGCTGATTGTATTCAATTTCATCCAAATAATTGTGTTGAAACTTCCTATAAATTTGGGTTTTCATCTGAAGAAAAACTCAATGATGCGCTAGAAATATTAAATAAATAGAAATGTATTTCACAATAATAAATAGGAGATAATCATGAAAATAAACACTAAAGCACTTGCTCTTTCAACAGGAATAATAACTGGATTAGCAGTATTTCTTTTAACGGCATGGTTTTTAATTATGGGATATAGTGGAACTTTTCTTGCAAAATTAGGAAGTGTTTATTTAGGATATTCTGTATCATGGCTTGGTGCAATAATTGGTTTAGTATATGGATTTTTTGATGGATTAATTTTTGGAGCGCTATTAGGATTTATATATAACAAATTTGCAAAATAATAGCTAATATTGTAAAAAGTGTTTTTTAAACCAGAAATATATCATAATATCGCACCTGAATAGTCCTCACTAAATGCGAGGATAGGCTATTCAATTGTTGTCATTATTAAAATTGAAAAATTATACATGGAGTTAAAAATGAAATACCTAACATACTTAGTAAGCCTTTTGTTTGTTTTGGCATTTGTCGGATGCAATAAAGCTAAAGAAGTCCCCGCTGATCAAACAAACGAATCTGCTGTCGAAGAAGTTGTAGTTGATACCACTGCAGCAGTAGAAATCATAGAG
>JAHJCW010000134.1 GCA_018812885.1 bacterium
AATAGTATATTATTGATTTACACTATTGTTTTCCCTTCCACACAGCAACTGAACCTATTAAAACGCTACAAGTTAAATAGTAACATGTATGTATTAGCATAAATAGTTAGCATAATAATTGAAATAACCCCAATCTGCCATCCAACCTTTAAAAAATCTTTTGCTTTTACCAATCCACTTGCATAAATAATTGTGCATGCCGGAGCAGCAACTGCAGTGAAAAATCCAAATGCTGATGCGAATGCCATCACTAAACCAATGTGAATCGGATCGCCGGGTAGATTTAAAGTTATTGGACCTAATACAGCTACAGTCGCTGAACTTGAAAGTACATTTGCTAAAAAAGTTGTTAACAGTACTACGATTGTATCTGTAACAATCGGTACAGATGATAACAATTCTCCAACAAAATTAATTAAATTATTCGCTAACCACGCTGCCGCACCGGTATTGTTAATTTGAGTGCCCATGGATATTGTTGATCCAAAAAGCAATATCACACCCCAGTTAACGTGCTTATGTAAATCGTTCCAAGTAACTACTCCAGTTATTAAATACAACACTACACCCGTCAACGCAATAATTCCCAATCCAATACTTTCCGAGAAAATAACCCATCCTAAAAACACCAAGAAAAATATTATAAGCGCAGTCACTTTTTGAGGGGTTATAGTATCAGATTTCGTTACTTGTGTTTTAAGTCGACGGATTCCTGTATCTAATATAGAATATTCAGGGGTGAAATTTTTTCTTAATATCCATGATAATATTGGAATTTGAATAATAATTAAAGGAAATGCATATTTCATCCATTCCAAATAGGAGATTTCATGCATCCCAAATTCACGCCAATAATTAATTAAAATTACATTGCGCCCTCCTCCGGATGGTGTACCTATCGATCCAATTAAACTACCATAAGCAATTGAAAATAACAAATATGCAGCTAGTCGAGTGACTTTTCTAATGTCTTTTGAAGTATATCTTACAAGAGTCAGCGCAATTGGTAACATAATAGCAGCAACAGTATGTTCACCAACAAAAGCAGTTAATAGTGCTGAAATTGCTGCAAATCCAAAAGCTACACGATGGGTTTTATTTCCAGTCAACCAAATTATTCCTAAAGCTATGCGTTTATCCCATCCTTGCCGTACTATTGCAACAGCCAACATCAAGGAACCCATAACAAAAAAAACTGCATCATTCATAAATGACCTTGCTATGCTGTTGGCATCACCAATCCCAAAATATACTTCTAATATTATTATGATAAATGCGATTCCAGGTAACGGGATTACTTCGGTAATTATCAACGTAAGAGCAATAAATACAATTATTAATATTCTATAACCAGATAAGGATAATCCTGTTGGAGGAGGCAATAAATACAATATTGTCGCAACTATAAATGCAAAAAATAACCATCTCTTTTGCGTTAGCCAATAAATTGTTGAATTTAAATGTTTGGCAAACTGCATCATTTATTTAACGATTATAATTGGGCAGCTGCATTGTTTCATTACTTTTAGCGGTTTACTGCCCTTAAAATATTGAATAATGGGATTCAAATGTGAAACACCCATCACGATCAAGTGATTTTTTGTCGCAGTATCGAGAACAGTTTTAACAGGATCGCCTACTTTCAGCATGCTAACCGGTTTAATCCCGACTTTTTCAAAAGCTCGCATTGCATTTTTATGCGCCCCCATATAACCACTGCCAAATGTATCTCTTTTGGATACCGTCAAAACATCCACCGGAAATTTGAATGCTTTTGCAAATTGTGAACCATACTTAATTGCCACGGCAGTTCCTTTGGAATCATCTACCGCTTGCAACAAACGATATCCTTGATGCTCTAAAAAGTTATTAACTACAAATATCGAACTATCGATATATTGTACCAGATCATGCGCCATTCGCCTCTTTTTACTACCACCGATAATGGTTATGTCATAACCTTCTTGCATTACTTCGTTTCGTAATTCCGGTATTATATCACCACGTCTAAGTATTAGTTTAACATCTTTACAATAAGTGCTTTTTAAAAATAGTTCAAGTCTATTTCGTCCTCTGTCAATTAAAGTGTTCCTGTCAAATCCAGCTTCAACAGTTTCGGACGTAAAATATTTATGATCTGCCAAATAATTAAATGCCCATTCAAGTACTTTGACTCCTGGTCTATCAAGACCCCACTTAGCTATGCTTTCTTGCGCCAAGCCAACATTGCTCGTGTAAAAAGAACTTATTTTCTGCCCTACGTAGACGATTGTTACAGAAGCGTTAAATGCTTTGGCGACCCACATTCCAACTTGCAATGTAGGTTTGGAAAATTCTTTGCTGCTGATGGCTATTAATATCTTCATAATGATATATTTGGTTAAGTTTGGTTTGATTGAAAATTAATCAATTTTTTGTATTGCAGGTTATTGGATTATTCACCCCACTTTATCTCCCCTCAAGGAGAGGCATCCGCAGGATAGAGGGGTGAGTTTATGATTAAGATATTACATGTTACGCCTTTGCAACTATAATCATCTCGATAATATGCACCAATTTTGTGATCTATAATAATATATAAATTACACGAATAATTTTCTGTATAATTTGCTAATTTCCCCCGTAAGTAGTGAACCATTATCACTATTTATTGTACAATCATTAAATCACCATGGAATTTGAGGGTTAAAATGAAAAAATTACTTTTACCATTATTTTTAATAATCAGTTTTGCCTTTTCACAATATTCTGACCTTACGCATGGATTGGGGTTTGCTGCAGGTATGCCATCGGGAACCGGATTTTCCTATCGCCAAATGAATGAGAATTATGGATTTCAAGTTACTATGGGTGCACTTGCAATTGGATATGATGATGCATATACCCTACCGGAAGAGCAGATTGAGCACAGTTACGACGGTTGGAACCCAAACACTAACGAAATATATACTGAAAGTTCTTGGGATAACGATCATTTTTGGGGGAATATTGGTTTGACATATTTTAAACCACTACACCGAGCTGAAAAATCTTTATTCTATGGTTTTGCAGGCGTATCGGCTTATTATACAACTGAAAAATATGTTGAAAGAGATTATAAATATTTCCAAGAAACAGACTCAACATATAGCTATAAACCAATTGGTGATGAAAAAAACTTACGTGAAACCAATTTGGATGCCTTTGTAGGTATCGGACTTGGAATAACATATAATAT
>JAHJCW010000135.1 GCA_018812885.1 bacterium
ATGAACCAACAACTGGTGTTGATGCAGTTTCACGCACTGAATTTTGGGATATGCTAAAAAAACTTAAAACCGATGGTATTACCATTATAGTATCAACACCTTATATGGACGAAGCGGAACTCTGTGATCGAGTAGCGTTAATGCAGTATGGTCAAATTATGAAGATTGCTCGACCGGACCAGATTATCGAAGATTACCGTAAAAAGCTATATGCAGTTAAAACCAATAACACCTATCAACTTATTCAAGATTTGAAGCAGTTTCCTGGCACCGATACCGCTTTTCCATTTGGACAGAGTATGCATTTTACACCAATTGATGATTCATTTGAAATAAACAAACTTTTTGCGTTTTTATCGCAGCGGAGTCATCAAAATATTAATGTACAAAAAATTAAACCTAGTGTAGAAGATTGCTTCATGGAATTAATGGCTAAAGAATCGGTTAACAAGAGGCAAGAATCATAAATATGGTAAATCGAGAACCTATTATTAACGTTCGCAACCTAGTTAAAAAATTTGATGATTTTGTTGCTAATGATAACCTGTCATTTGATGTAAATCCCGGTGAGATATTTGGTTTTCTAGGAGCTAACGGAGCTGGTAAAACCACAGCCATTCGTATTCTTTGCGGTCTGTCCAAACCGACTTCCGGTGAGATCAAAGTCGCCGGTTTTGATGCGTATAATCAGGTGGATTCAATTAAACGTAATATTGGTTATATGAGTCAGAAATTCTCACTTTATGAGGATCTAACCGTTTACGAAAATATTCGTTTTTATGGTGGTATATACGGAATAAAATATCAAGAAATCAAAACCCTTGCCGAAGAGCTGATTGAAAAACTTGGATTAACTAAATACCGCAATACACTTATTGAGAGTCTGCCCTTGGGTTGGAAGCAGAAGCTGGCTTTTTCGGTTGCAATTTTTCATAAACCAAAGATTGTGTTTTTGGACGAGCCGACAAGTGGTGTTGATCCGATCACACGTAGACAGTTTTGGGAAATGATATATGAAGCTGCGCATAACGGTATAACGGTTTTTGTAACGACGCATTATATGGATGAAGCAGAGTATTGTGACAGGGTTTCAATAATGGTTGATGGCCGTATTGAAGCGCTAGATACACCAGCCGAATTGGTTCGAATTTACCAAACCGAAAATATCAACAACGTTTTTATCAAAATTGCTAGAAATCCTGATCGTATGACGGTGGAGAAATAGATATGAAGCGTTTCTGGGCTTTTGTGCGCAAAGAGTTCTTTCATATTTTCCGAGATAAACAGACTCTGTTAATTCTATTCGGTATGCCCATTGCCCAGATGTTAATATTTGGTTTTGTGATCAGTAACGAGATTCGAGACGTAGGAATTGCGATTTTAGATCAATCGAACGATGTTGCAACTCAGCAGCTTACCGATAAAATTCTATCTTCCGGTTACTTCTTGTTGGAAGACAAGCTTAGCAACTCGGATGAAATTGAGGAGGTCTTTCGGCGCGGTAAGGTCAAAGAGGTGATTGTCTTTGAACCTCAGTTCGAGCAAAATCTAGTCCGCACAGGTAAGGCAAATGTGCAGATCATTGCAGATGCGTCTGATGCCAATTTAGCCAATTTAATAAGTGCTTATACAAACGGAATAATCCAGGATTACGTAAATCAAAAAAATGTTTTAATTCCGAAACCTATGCAAATAATTCCAGAAGTTCGGATGGTATACAATGAACAGTTAAAAGGGTCGTTTATGTTTGTTCCAGGAATAATGGCGTTAATCTTGATGCTTATATCGGCAATGATGACTTCCATCTCCATTGTTCGCGAAAAGGAAATGGGTACGATGGAGATACTTTTGGCATCACCGCTCAAACCGTTTCAGATTATAGTTGGTAAAGTAGTATCCTATATAGTTCTGGCGTTTATCAATGCTGTGACAATTCTACTCCTCGGAAATTTTGTATTTGGTGTTCCCATCCAAGGAAGTGTGATTCTACTTTTACTTGAATGTCTACTTTATATTACTTTGGCATTATCACTTGGGATACTCATTTCAAGCATAACAGACAATCAACAGGTAGCTATGATGATGTCAGGTTTTGCCTTAATGCTGCCAGTGATACTGCTTTCA
>JAHJCW010000136.1 GCA_018812885.1 bacterium
TCTTTTCTGAAAGAGAATTAAAGAAATGATTAAGAAAGCATTTCTACTATTATTACCATTTACTATATTCGCCCAATCCAGTTTCTTTGGTTATTACGAAGGAGAGTTTGATCAATTAAAATTCGCCAATCAGACCTATAACTATGGATATAATAAATTACGGTTAGATTTTGAAGCACGGCCCGATGATGCGATTACAATCGGGGCAAATATTAATATCCAAAAATACGACGATAACACATCCTGGAATTTATTAGATTTTCTTCCAACTGATATTTGGCAACCAATTTTTCAGCCGGAAGGTTATTCCGAAGAAATGTGGATTACGGAATTCCCGATTGCTTTATTAGACACATTTTATCTTGATAATGTTTACTTCAAAGCGGGTTTTAAGCATTTTGATTTAACAATTGGGAAACAACAAATATCCTTAGGGACAGGCTATGCCTGGAACCCAACAGATATCTTTAATACAAAACAATTGCTCGATCCCACCTATGAACAAACCGGCGTCAATGCAGTACGGGCTGAAATTCCACTTAAGGGAAGAACTGGCTTAGACGTAATTCTATCGCCTAGCAAGGATTGGAATGAATCGGTAAAAATGTTGCAATTAAAAACCGGCTTAGGTAGGTTTGATGTGCAGGGTACGATAGGACAATATATGTGGAAAAGAACGTACTTTAACCCTATTACCTTTATGATTGATGAACAAAACAATTTAAGAACAGTATTGGGCGGGGCTGTTGTTGGGGAGCTTGCCGGAGCCGGTATTTGGGTTGAGGGGGCGTGGAATAAAATGGAAAATACTGATGATTTTTCTGAAGTGGTAATTGGAACAGATTATACATTTAAAAACAGTCTATATATTATAATGGAGTATTTACGCAATGAAAATGGTGTTTCAAGCAAGAAAAATTTAGACATTAATAATTATTTACAATATTTTATGGGTGAGACACATAGTCTGATGCAAGACTATGTGTTTAGTTTTATAAGTTATCCCCTGAATGATTTTATTCAAATTGGATTATTGGGTTTTGGAAATTTAAACGATAATAGTGCAGCGCTAAATCCGCAAATATCCTGGAATTTATTCCAAGATGTTGATCTGACAATGATGTATAGTCACTTTTTAGGAGACGATAATACTGAATTTGGTGTGCAGGATTGGGGCTGGCGAATTCGCTTGCGCGGATATTTTTAACAATTAATAAAACGGGAATATTATGAGAGAAAAAGCATTAAATAACTTGGCAACTTTTATTGCTAAAAAACCATGGTGGACAGCACTAGTCTTATTGATTGTAACCGTAATTATGGGCGGTATGGCTTCACAATTAGAATTAACAACATCATTTACCAACTTATTGCCAGAAGATAATCCTATGGTTGATGAATTCGACATGATCATCGATGAATATAATGGTTCATCGTCTATGTTAATCGTAGCCGAAGGAGATCCTGACAAACTTGAAGAATTTGCTGAAATAGCAGTTCCCAAGATTGAAGCATTGTCAGAATGGGTATCGCGCGTTGATTATAAAGCTCCAAAGGAGTTTATGGCAAAACATGGATTAATGTTAATGAAGTCCAGTGATTTGGAAAACAATATGGAGTTATTTCAAAACCCAAATCTTGATGAATTCCTTACTAATCTAAATAATAGTCTGGAAAAAGAATATATTCAAAGTGAAGATAAAATAACAGGACAGGAACAAGAACAGGGCGCAATAAGGTTCTTAGGAAGCATAGAATCTTGGGTTTCAATTTTTAATAGCGTTTTAAGTGGTGAAACCAATGGCATGGGAAAGGATGCTGCGGAGGTCATATTATATGGAGATGAATATTATAAAAGTTGGAACAATCGGATGATGATTTTACAGATACTCCCAACTTTTACAATGTTTGATATCGAGTTAGCAGTTGCGAGTACGGATTCAATTGAAAAAATTGTCCATGATATTGGCGATGAAATTGGGGTTCATGCCGGATTAACGGGTACAATTCCACTAGGAAGAGATGAAATGGTTTCTGTTCAAAATGATTCTATGCTCATTACAATGATTGCGTTGATTGGCATATTAATTTTATTTATTGTGGCGTTCAGAATGTTAGTTAGTCCCATATTAGCAATTATTACATTGATTATAGGTGTGTTGTGGGCATTGGGAATAGCATGGCCCTTGGTAGGTACTTTAAACCTTATGACATCTATGATGGCGGTTGTGCTTATTGGATTAGGAATTGATTTTTCGGTTCATATTATTTCAACATTTACAGAAATGCGCCGGAATGGCGATGCTGTATCTACCTCGCTTAGGGCGACATTTGTTAAATCAGGTCCTGGAATTATTACAGGTGGCTTAACAACAGCGGCTGCATTTTTAACGATGCTGGTTTCCAGAACAGCCGGAATGAAAGAGTTTGGCTTAACCTTGGGTATCGGTATAATTATGACAATGTTAGCGGCGATGCTGATTTTACCCAATTTGCTAGTAATTAGAGAAAGAATAAAAAACCGGTATGGCAAAAAGAAAGATTCGGCAAGACCAAAAGATATTTCATATATAAAAATGGGAAGATTTGCGGATTGGTTATCTAAAAGCTGGAAACTGGGGGTATTTGCAATATTGTTATTGTTGATAGTATTTGGATATAGAGGAACCAAAATAACAATGGACTATAATTATTTGAATATGGAACCGATCGGTCTGGAGTCAATTGAGTTGCAAGATAAAATGATAGATGCCTTTGATATCAGTTCGGACATCGCATTGATAACTGCGGAAACCCTTGATGAAGTGCTGGAAATTACTGAAGCTGCCAAGGATATGAATACGGCTGGCATGGTGCAATCGATAATTGATTATTTACCGCCGGAAGCCGAGCAAAAAAATCGAGCCGGTTTGGTTTCGGTAATAAGGGAAACGATGCGGAGAGTGCCGATTAAAAGATACTCTCAGTTAGATTTTAGTGCGATAGTAGATGAACTATATCGCCTGGAAGAAAATATTATTGAGATTCAGGATATGGCATATATTGGCGGGCAGGATAAAGTATATCTTAAAAGCGCCTTGCTTGTCGGTGCCCTCCCGGATGAGGATGACCCGTCGCTGAAATCGCTAAACACCAAACTTGCGAATGTAATGAATGACATGTCGGCAGGCTTGTTAACAAAGTTAGTCGAAAATATTGACGAGAAGATAGGGTACGCTAGAGATAATGTCGGAAAATTCCAAGCCGATTTTGCTAATAATTATAAAGAAAAAGTAATAGCAATGGCAAATCCGGCACCAATTACTCTACAGGATCTACCCGAGGGAATAAAAAATCAATATGTGGGCAAATCCGGAAAAAGCTTTCTCGTTTCAATTTTTCCCAAACAGAATGTTTGGGAGATTAACTATTTAAAAAGATTTTCTGACGAGTTAGCCAGTATAGACCCCCGAGCAACAGGACTTCCTCCAATATTCAATACGCTAATGGATGAGATTGGGGCGGATGGATTACTCGCAACAAAGTTAGCTTTGTTGGTTATCTTTCTTGTATTGTTAA
>JAHJCW010000137.1 GCA_018812885.1 bacterium
ATCTTCTTTCTTTTTTTCCGGTTTTTCTTTTTCTTTAGTTATTGAGTCACCCACATCTTTAATCTCTTTTTTAGCTCCGTCGACGGCACCTTTGAACTCACGAATTCCTTCTCCTAAGCCTCTCGCCAATCCAGGTAACCGTTTTGCACCAAACAGCAACAAAAGAACAAATATTATTATTATTATTTCAGTGTAACCTATCATACCAAACACTACATTTACTGTTCCATAACTTTGCATTTTAAACTCCTAAAATTCTATTGAATTCACCTTATGATACTTTTTGAATTAACGTAAAAATCTTAAAAAATAATAAGCTGTAGCTAGGCCAATCAAACTTGTAAAATTTAAGGCAATTGACAGACCAAATTTAAAAGTAACTATAATTAAATCTAATACAATTACACCTGATTCATTTCCAACTAAACCTGCGAGATCAAAGCTTACACCTAATAAGAAAAAATCTTTAACAACTCCTTCCGGTAGTATCCATCCTAATAGACTCCCTATCAATGAACCAATCATCGCTCCGGTAACTAGACCTAATGTTATATATCCCCATAATCGTTTCTTCATATCTAATTAATCTCTCCTTGAAAAGATGATAATCTATCCTTTGTCAATTCCAACCTATCAGGTTTAATAATCCAATTTATCAAGCTCCAAAATACATATAAAATTAAAGCAGGAAATAAAATTAGACCTTGCCAAATAATTACACTGATAAATACAATAATTGCGAGACTTAATCGTATATTATTTATAAATCCTCTTTTAAATGACATAAAAGGAATCTTTCCAAATTTTATCGGACTAATCATAGCAAATCCTAACGTAATAGCTAAAGCTAATGCTATTCTCGGATCTCCATTTGTTCCGAATCTCTGATTTGTGAAAAGAACAAATCCAAATATAATAAGAGCATATAAAGGTGTTGTTAATCCTGTAAAATAAGAACTTGGTCCTTTATCAGAAATTAAGTTGAATTTTGCTAATCTAATGGTTCCAAAAAACAATGGCATAAAACTCAGAATTACAGCGATAATAGGATATAACCCATCAACCCATGTCATATAAATTAAGACTGAAGATGTAGTACAAAATGAAATTGTATCGGCAAATGAATCAAATTCGGTTCCAAAAGTTGACTCAATTCCCAAAGCTCGAGCTAATTTGCCATCGAAGGCATCCAAAATTCCCGCCATAAATACACACCATGCTGCGCGAATTGGATCACCTGAAATAATTAGAGTTATCGCGGAAAAACCAAAAAACATATTAAAAACAGTAAAAATATTAGGAATAAAACGTTTATTTATATGTTTACGAACGATTTGTTTATTTCTCATTTATAAAATTTCCAATAATAGTTTCTGAACCAACTACGCGCTGTCCTACCTTTACAAGCACCTTTACTGAGGGGGGAAATATAACATCTGTGCGTGAACCAAACATAATAAATCCTAATCTGTCACCCTTGTTCATATTCTCACCCTTTTTTGCATAACATAAAATTCGGCGTGCAATCATTCCGGCAATTTGTTTGACCTTAATAATGCCTAGCGTTGTATCAAATATAGTAGTCGTTTGCTCATTAACATCTGCAGCATTATGCTGAAAAGCAGAGACAAATTGTCCATTTTTATGAGTAACAGAGATAACTTTTCCTTTAATAGGAACTCTATTTGCATGAACATCAAAAACATTAAGAAATATAGAGATTAATTTGGAATTTTCGCCAACATCCGGATCATTTATTGTTGTAACAGCGGTAACCTTTCCGTCTGCCGGTGATATGATAATGTCATCTCCTTCAGGAATTTTACGATCAGGATCACGGAAAAAATTTAAACTAAATACCAATAATATTGAAAATATACCGGCGATTATCGGTAGCATAGCAATTTTAATGAATAAACTGATAAAAAATAATATCGATGTTACAATTAACAATATGCTTAATATTTTTCTACCTTCCGGAGCCATAATTATTAACCTTGATTTGAATGGGCAAGTTTTAAAATAACATTTTGATATTCGCCATTACGATAAATACGTAATTTTAGTTTATCGCCGGGGCGCAAATCATTCGTTCTTATTACATCAGCAATATCATACATGGAATTAACCAGAATTCCATTCACCGAAACAATTATATCCGCTGTTTTAATACCAGCATTTTCTGCTGCACTTTTGGGCTTAACATCTACTATAATTGTTCCATTACTAAATGGAATATTAAGATACTTAGCAAGTCTGCTGTTCAAAGGTTGTGCTTCAATTCCGATTGCAACATCACGGTCAATTTTGCCGTAATTCTGCAGTTCAGCGGCAATAGCTCGTGCTTTTTTTATCGGAATAGCGAAGCCAATCCCGATTGAACCTTCAGAATAAGTTGATCCGGAAAATATAAAAGTGTTTATTGCGATAACTTGTCCGATACTATTCACCAAGGGACCACCACTATTCCCCGGATTTATTGCGGCATCGGTCTGTATCATATCTTGGTATACCCTACCAGATGATTCCATGGTTCCAAAATTCATATTTACAGCGCTGATAATTCCGGCAGTTGCGGTAGGTTCATTATTAACGTCAAATAAACCAAATGGATTACCTAAAGCAATCACCCATTCTCCTATAATGAGATCATCAGAATTACCAAGCTCTGCATAAGGGAAATTGTGTCCATCCAACTTTAATAATGCTAAATCAGTTAATTTATCGGTCCCAATTATTTCTGCCGAATACTCCTTCCCACCTGGTAAAGTAACAACAATTTCAAGCGCATTTTCTATAACATGATGATTAGTTATTACGTAACCCTCGGAACTTATTACTACACCGGAACCGGTGCTTTTCACACGTTCACGATGTAGTTCGTTTGGAAACATATATCTAAAAAAAGGATCGTTAAAATAGGAGTTCGTTGAATATTCTTTTAACTGTATAACATTGATACTAGCAATAGCAGGACTTACTTTAGCAATTGCTCTAGTAATGGCAGATTCTCTCGACTGGTTAATGGAATTCTGCGAATTGATTCCAGGTGTTAAAACCAAGAATAAAAATCCAATTATTAATAATTTAGTTCTATTAATCATAATCAATCCCAATTAATATTAATCCTTCCGGTGGTGCCTTGAATATTTTTACATTTTTTTGCGGATTACTCAACAAATCTTCAAAATACTTT
The DNA here is from genome assembly GCA_018812885.1 of bacterium. Taxonomy (GTDB): domain Bacteria; phylum Fidelibacterota; class Marinisomatia; order Marinisomatales; family JAHJCW01; genus JAHJCW01. The sequence continues at coordinate 3,197 of JAHJCW010000137.1, forward strand.
AATGATATTTTACCTTGTGCCCCAGCTACCATTGTACCTACTAAATATCTTACCATATGATGTAAAAACCGGCTCCCGCAAACGTTAAATGTAAGCATATTATTTGACTCAATCCACTCAGATTGATAAATACTACACAATGTGTTATCCAGCTTAATATTTAATTTAGAAAATGAAAGAAAATCGTGCGTACCTATAATTTTTTTTGCGAAAATATCCAATTTAGATTTTTCAATTTTTCCAATTAGCCATGCTTGGTTTTTAAACAATAAATTTTTACTCAAATAGCATTGATACTGATAATATCTTTTCTTTGCTGAAAATCTAGCGTGAAATTCAGCTCCAGTTTGCACTACATCGACTATCTTTATATCATTTGGTAATCTTGCGTTTAATGCATTTAGCAATTGAGTGTTTTTTAAATTTGTATCTAAATCAAAATGCGCTACTTGTGCAAAGGCGTGAACGCCGGTATCGGTTCTACCAGCACCTATAACTTTTACTCTTTTGTTCTCGTTTAATGGTGCTAAGGCAATTTCTATTTCCTTTTGTATTGTACGCTTATGCGATTGCATTTGCCAGCCAAAGTAATTAGTGCCATCATATTGTATTGTTATTTTATAACGCGACATGTTGATTTAATAGAGTATATCCAGAAATAATGATTATTATTAAAATTACGTCACTTATTTTGAAGAGTACCGGGTTGGCAACTCCACGCGGGATTTGGTTTCCATATCCTCTCTGTTGCATGATGTTAGCTGTGTTTTCCGCTTTTCGATAACTTTGAAGAATCATTCCAGGTAAATCATTTGCAACTGATTTAATCTGCTCCCATTTGTTTGCTGATGAGGTTAATCCTAACGCTTTTTTTGATCGACTCATTGCTTGCCATTCTCTTTGAAAGGTAGGATAAAATCGTAGTGTTAATTCCAAAAACATAAATATATCCTCTACCCATCTCCATTTTAAATTCAATTTTGACCAAATTGATCGGATTGATAAAACTAAGTTTTGCTTCTTTGATATTTCAAGATAGAATGCCATCACAATTACTAATAATAATAATTTACTTATTGCAAATCCCGCTTCATTTATTATCATCGTCCATGTGGAATCTGTAAAAACAAACGAAATTAATAGGTAAATAATTAGCATTATTGGAAAAAACAGAAAAAACGGTTTAACATGTTTATAAGCTGATTTAAAATGAGTTCTATTTAATAGTATCAGCAGAATACATAATATATAATAAATCATCAAACCATTCCAAGTTTCACTAAGAATAGTGGAAAACGCAAAACCTAAATAAAATAAAGAAATAACAATTGGATTAACCATTCTTTTTATAGATTCAATTGAATAGAACAAACCAAACTGTAATGATTAGGATTGATGTATGATGAAAATTCAACTTTTTCATTTAACGAAATATTTTTTAAATAATACACATCAATTGCTGAAATGATGTGGTTAAGTACTATTCCACCAATAAAAAATTTGCCAACTAATTTCAATCGGTCACTTTCTATTCGCAAATCTTCAAATTCTTTTCGCTTGTTTATCGTGTCCCAATCCCAATCCCAATTTGCTTCATTAGGATATAAATTGTCAAACTCACGCCATCTTAAATGTTCATCATTATAATCAATTTGTGAATCGTAGTTTCCAATATCCACCCAAAATTGATGATTTTTTCCATCGATGATTACATTAGCGTGTTCAGCTGCAATTGCCTGATAAGTTGTCGTTTTATTATGAGACTTAACAAAACTAAAAGTTGTTAGCGCCAAACCGATAATTTCTGTAGTAAAGAAAAAATTTCCGCGTGAACATTTATTTAATTCGTATTCACCCCAACCCGGTAAAATGGCTGATTTAATGGTTGGTGGAATTTTAGATGCTATTTTCAATCCACCCTGCGCGAAACTAATATTAATTGTAGTTAAAACAATTAATATGATTATTTTGTACGATTTATCCATGCTGAAGTAAATATTATTAAAGAAATTATAATACACAAAACGGCGAATATTTCACCATATTTGGTATAAAAAGTCAAATTTTGTATAGGTAAAATATCAGCAATTATAATTGCCTCATTTCCTAAAGGAATTTTTTGCTGCACAATCCCAATTGGATTTATCACACCCGAAATACCGGTATTAGCACATCTTACTATGGGGACTCTATTTTCGACTGCACGCAATCGTGCTAATTCAAAGTGCTGATAAGGACCTGCCGAATTTCCTAACCACCCGTCATTGGCTTGAATTGTTATAAACTGCGCTCCATTTTTTATAAAATTTCTAACTGCTTTTGGCATACTTGATTCATAACAAATTAGATTAGAAAACTTGACTGAGTCTAATTCAAAAACTGTGTATTCTTTACCTGAAGTAAAGTTACCCTGACCAAAATTTAACTTTTTTAATGTAGGAAATTTTTCTGATAACGGAATGTATTCGGCAAATGGTACTAAATGAATCTTATTGTACATTTTTATACTATCATCCGGTTTAATGAATATCGTGCTATTATAATATATTTTTTCTCCATCACTATTAATAATTCTATCCACAGTACCCGACAATAATGGGACATTGAATTTTGCTAATTTTGTTGTAATAGGTCTTCGTCTAAGACTTGACAACCGTAAATATGTCGGTACTGCGGATTCCGGCCATAACACCAAATCAGGATTCAGGTTAAGTGCGGAATCAAGCAAATCATGCATTAATGCAAAATTCTGTTCTCGAGATTCAGGGTCCCATTTTTCATCAGGATTAATGTTCGGCTGTGTAATTGCTATCGTCACCGGATGCGTTTTTATATCATCAATAGTATTAATTCGAATAATTCCAAAACTAAATACTAATAAAAATACCAAACTAGTAAATATTAAATATTTGCGTTTATCCTTAGATATTATGGCTAAATAAAAACCAATATTAATTAATATTATCCAAAAAGAGATTCCGTAACTGCCGGTAATGTCGGCAATTTGAATTAGAGGTAAGTACACAGTTTGGGTAAGTGCTAAATTAATCCATGGAAATCCTAAAGCTCCTAAACTTCTTAAAAATTCCATTGTCACCCAAACAAAAGGCAAAGCAATTAGTCCTTGGGAACTTCTTTTTTCAATAGATGATACAAAATATCCCAATCCCGCCCAAAATATTCCAAGATATAAAACCGCTCCTACTAGGGATGCGAAAACCGGAAGAAATCCGGCTCCACTATTGAATCCAATCCAATAAAGTGAAATAAAATTAGCAGTTATTGATGCTAAAAATGCGAGTCGTGCTGCTTGACCGGATTTAACATTCAATATAACATGTATTAAGGGAATTAATCCAAACCAAGCAAGAAATCCAAGATGAAGAGGTGGATATGATAACCCTATTAAAACTCCCGATAGGAGAGCTAACTGCCAATGCGGTCGTTTTAGAATACTATCCATTATAATGGTGATCAATATATTGTTGGAGTAATATCGCAGCTGCTTTTTGATCTATTAACCCTTTATTTTTATGAGTTTTTCTTTGCTGCTCGATAAGGGATCTTTTAGCGGAAACTGATGTCAAACGCTCATCTTGCAGTGCAACTTTTATTCCAGTTTTTATCAACTCGTCCGCAAATTTTTGAACGTGTTTGGTTTGTGCGGTTTCATGTCCCTTTAATCCAATTGGTAACCCGACGACAACTAAAACAACATCATATTCCTTAACAATTTCCAAGATTGCATCTATTGCTTCTTGACTATTATTAACTATAACAGTTTTTAGTGGAAAGGCAATTATGGGAATCGGGTCGGATAAGGCTAACCCAATCCGCCTGTCACCATGATCGACACCAAGCAGTCTCCCCACTTAATTTCTAAATATTAGATAGGTTGCTTGAACTGTTGCTTTAAAATTTTACCGGGCTTGAAGTGTGATTTTTTGTGCGCAGGTACATATACTTCTTCATTTGTACGAGGGTTACGTGCACGTGGTTTAGCTTTAGTTGGTTTTATTTCAAACACGCCAAAATTACGTACTTCAATGCGAATATTGTCGTAGCTTTTGCTCATCATATCTCTTAGGGCATCAAATATCTCATTAACGTATGGTGCGGTTTGATCATAAGACGACTTTGTTTGATTTGCAACGCGTTTAACAATATCCTTTTTTGTGTATGTTCTTGTATTCATTATTTATCGGTCCTTTCTACGAAATCAATTTCCTTGATTGCAATTAATTTTTTCATCATGCGATCAAGTTGTATTACATTATTTACTTTAACAATAAAATAAGCTGTTGAAAAATTATCCATTACCTTTAAATCCACACTTGAAATGTTAATATTTAACGATGAAATACATTCACTTATCTTTTTTAAAATTCCCGGTGAATCTTGGCTAATTACTTTAATTCTTGCACTAAATAATTCTTTTTTTGAGACATCCCATTCAACTGGCATCAACCGGTCAGATTCTTCATTAAGAATAGGAAGACTGCTACAATTTGTTCTATGAACAGTTAAACCCCTTCCTCGTGTTATAAAACCTACCATTTCATCGCCGGGGATTGGATTACAACACTTACCAAAAGAAACCATCAAATCCTTAATTCCTTGTAATTTTATTCCTTTAGATGATGAACGAGCAAAATCGATGAATCGTGCTTGATCTTCTTCCTCGTCTTCTTCTAAACTGATTTTTTCTTTAGGTTTTAATTTTTTAAATATATCACGGACTAAAATCGTGCCATTGCCAATTGATTCATATAATTGATCTAATGAGTCCAGACCAAATTTTGCAAAGGATTCTTTAATCTCTTCAAGATCATTCTTTCTTTTTAATCGGCGTAGAGTTTTTTCTAAAATATCTTTGCCGATTTTAATCCCGGTTTCACTATGGATTGCTCGCAAATGTCGATTGATAAAGTTTCTGGCTTTGGAAGTAACAACTAACTTTAACCAACCATAGCTAGGTTCTTGTGTTGCACTAGTAATAATCTCCACTATGTCGCCGTTTTTGAGTTTGGTATTAAGCGGAAAAATTTTATGATTAATTTTACAACCTAAACAATGTAAACCAACCTCCGAGTGTATTTGAAATGCAAAATCTATCGGTGTTGCATTAACTGGAAGTTTTTCTAAATCACCCTTCGGTGTAAAAACGAAAATCTCATCATCAAACATATCAATTTTTAAAAGGTTCATAAACTCGGCTGGATCCGATGACTCATCTTTTAAAATATTAACTAATTCGCGTAACCACTTGACATTACTATCAAGATCGGGAGCCATTGCATGTTCTTCCTTATATCGCCAATGTGCGGCGACACCGATTTCTGCGGTTTGTTCCATTTCCCTTGTGCGGATTTGAATTTCCGTCAATTGACCTTTTGAATCAATGATTGTAGTATGAATTGATTGATAACCATTTGATTTAGGTGTAGCAATCATATCTTTAAAACGATCTTGGATAGGGGAATATATCTGATGAATTATTCCCAAAGCCAAATAACATTCTTCCACCTTATCAACAATAATTCTAATCGCATATATATCAAATATTTCCTCGAATGATTTTCCTCGTCTTTCCATCTTGCCAAAAATTGAAGAGTGTGATTTAACTCGCCCATAAATGTTAGCATCAATATTGTATTTATTTAATTCCCTCTTTACCGGTAAGATGACATTTTGTATAATTTTATCACGTTCTTTTTTGGATGCTTTTAGCTTTTTTTCAATCTCATGATGTTCAGTTTTATGTATTGTTTTTAATACTAAATCTTCCAATTCCCACTTTACCGCAGCCATACCTAATCTATGAGCTAATGGTATATATATTTCTTTTGTCTCTTCAGCTATTCTAATTTGTTTTTCTTCAGGTAAAAAATTGATGGTGCGCATATTGTGCAAACGATCAGCAAATTTTATAATTATTACGCGTAGATCCTTGGCAACTGATAATAATAATTTCATAAAATTTCCAGCTTGTTTGGCTTGTTTACCTGAAAATTGTATTCCACCCAATTTTGATACACCATCTACTAGTTCAGCTATATCTTTACCAAATCGCTGTTCTAAATCTTGGAGTGTAACGTCAGTATCTTCAATAATATCGTGCAATAAACCTGCAATAATGGTACTATGATCCATCCCCCACATTGCTAAAATTTGCCCGACTGCTAAACAATGTTCAAAATAGGGCTTACCAGAACTTCGTTTTTGCCCTTCATGACGATGCTTCGCAAAATCATACGCAGTCCATACTTTTGTTTTTACCGATTCTCGATCGCCATTTACAGGTAAAGTCATTTTTTCAAATAAAGACACAAACGGCTTCGGATATTCACCACTAAACTGGGGCATAAACTTTGAAAGAGGACTCTGCATTAGAATGGTGTCTCCGATGGATTTTCTCTACCTGAATAATTTTCAAATTTTGCATATTCTTTAATAAAAACTACTCTTTTATCTCCTATTGGACCATTGCGTTGTTTTGCAACTAAAATTTCTGCAGTTCCTTTCGTTGGTAGTCCATCATTATATTCCTCAATACCGTACGTCTCGGGTCTATATAAAAACATTACGACATCTGCATCCTGTTCAATTGCTCCGCTTTCTCTCAGATCAGATAATATTGGTTTCTTTTCCCCACTTCTTTGTTCAACAGCTCTTGAGAGTTGTGATAATGCAATAACTGGTATATTTAATTCTTTTGCTAATGCTTTTAATGAACGAGTTATTACCGAAATCTCCTGTTGCCTATTTTCAACATTCCTAGGTCCCTGCATTAGTTGTAAATAATCAACAATAATTAAATCAATATTATGCTCTGCCATTAAACGACGTGCTTTTGAGCGAACTTCTAACACTGTAATGGCAGGACTGTCATCGATATAAATTGGGGCTTCGGCTAATGTTCCCACATGTATGCTCAAATTTTTCCATTGTTTTTGAGGTAAATTACCAGTCCTGACATGATGACTGTTTACACGGGCTTCAGCGCAAAGCATTCGCATAGCCAATTCCTGATTTGCCATTTCCAAGCTAAAAATTCCCACTCCATGGTTATTATCAACTGCCGCATTTCGCGCAATTGTTAAGGCGAGAGCTGTTTTCCCCATAGATGGACGACCGGCAATAACAATCAATTCACCCGGATGGAATCCAGCAGTTAAACTATCAAGGTCAACTAACCCGGATGGAACTCCGGTAATCATTCCTCCCTTAGCACTTTTTTTATCAAGAGCTTCAAAAGATTCATGTAAGATTGGATCTAAATGTACAAAACCACCCTTAAGACGTTTTTGAGTAATATTAAATATTGCTCGTTCTGCCGAATCCAGTATATCATCAACGCCCTCCCGATCGTCATAGGCTTTGCTAGCTAATTCATGAGATAATAATATCAATTGTCTTAATAAAGCTTTCTCCAAGACAATCTTAGCATAGCTTTCTACGTTGGCAGTTGTAGGTACGGCTTCCACCAGTCCAGTTATATAATATGCTCCACCTACGCTTTCTAATTCTTTGCTTTTCTTGAGCTTATCAACAACAGAAATGGTATCAATTGGTTCGCTATCATTGAACAACCCAATCATCGTGGAAAATATTTTACTATGAGCATCTTTGTAAAAATGCTCCGGGCTAAGCCATTGCAGCGCTTTAGCGACCGCTTCCTTATTTGTTAGCATTGAACCCAATACGGCTTGCTCACCCTCAAGTGATTGCGGCTGAACATTTAAAGTACTTAAATCTTTCTTATTTACCATTTCGGTTAATTATCTAAAATAGATTTTATCCATTTAAAATCTTCCCAAGTTGCAGGTTTGAAATTCGAATTTCTTAATAATGCTGCAGGATGATATGTTACAATCAATGGTGTACCAAAATAATCGTGCAACTTACCACGCATATCTTTGAGCGGTTGTTCAACTTTCAATAATGTCGTACCAGCAACACGACCTAATGCCACGATCAACTTAGGGCGCATTATCTCTATTTGTTTTAATAGGTAGGGCTCACATTGTTCTACTTCCGAAGCTAGCGGATCGCGATTATTAGGTGGACGACATTTTAAAACATTACATATATAAACATCTTTTAAACGACTCCGGTTAATTGCTTCTAATATTTTATCGAGC
>JAHJCW010000138.1 GCA_018812885.1 bacterium
ATGAAAAATATATATTATTATTGTGATTTAAAACCTGCAGGATTTAATTGGCTATTAAAGAACTCTGATATCTATGTACGCAATACCGATAGGGATGGAGATTCAGTGGCAATTAGGGAAGCATTTTATTGGGGATTATCAGTTTGTGCTACAAATGCTGTGGAAAGACCTAAAGGAACAAAATTATTTATATTCAATAATAAGTCTGATTTTAGAATTGCAATTCAGGATGTTATTAATCAGCCAAACAATGGTAAGATTGACCATGAAATGAATTATGCAAACAATATTTATGAATTATATAAGAGTTTAACTTATTAACCTATTAAAGATGAGTAGTAAAAAATTTATGGAACCTAATTATAAATGAAACAAGTCCTGCAAGATTTAAAAACCGGTGAAATCCAATTGGTCGAAATTCCTACACCACAAGTCCAAGATGGTCATATACTGATTGAAAGTGAAATAAGTCTTATTTCAAAAGGTACTGAAAAAATGCTTTTGGAATTTGGCAAATCGGGGTGGATCAATAAAGCGCGCCAACAACCTGACAAAGTTAAACAAGTCATTGATAAAATTAAAACTGATGGATTCCTATCCACTTACCAATCTGTTAAGACAAAGCTTGACAATCCCATACCGTTAGGGTATTGTAATTCGGGGATTGTTAAAAGAGTGGGCAAAGGTGTTAAAGGTTTTGAAATTGGCGATAGAATAATTTCTAACGGATATCATGCCGAGTTTGTATCAGTCCCTCAAAATCTTTCTGCAAAGATACCTGCAGGAGTGGATTCAGAAGATGCATCATTTACGGTTCTGGGTGCAATAGCATTACAGGGTGTACGATTACTTAATCCTACGATTGGTGAAACAATTGTTGTCACAGGATTGGGATTAGTAGGTTTATTAACTGTTCAACTATTAAAAGCTAATGGTTGTAATGTTATTGGCATTGATGTTGATAAACAGAAATTAAAATTAGCCAAGGAATTCGGGGCAGAAACAATTAATCTTACAGTTTGGGAAAATAGTTTAGATAAGGTGTTATATCTCACCAACAATGTTGGCGTCGATGGTGTAATTATTACTGCTTCATCAAAAAGTAACGAAATTGTACATGATGCTGCACAAATGTGCCGTAAACGCGGTAAAATTATCCTTGTTGGGGTTGTTGGGCTGGAATTGTCGCGAAGCGATTTTTATGAAAAGGAACTTATATTTCAAGTGTCTTGTTCATATGGACCTGGACGATATGATGATGGATATGAACTAAAAGGTAATGATTACCCAATTGGATATGTAAGGTGGACAGAACAAAGGAATTTTAAAGCGATATTAGAACTACTAAATACCAATCGATTAAATGTAAAACCACTTATTACGCATAGTTACAAAATCGCAGAAGCAACAAAAGCTTATGAAACGGTTTTAAATGATTCATCCGCTTTAGGGATCATACTAAATTATGACAGTGATGATGCTATCGTAAAGTCTGCTAGTAATCATGTTAATTTGAGACAATTAAAACGTACTAGAACTAGGACTCAAAATGTTCGAATCGGTTTGATAGGTGCAGGGAATTATGTATCGTCAACTTTGTTGCCAAATTTAATAAAAACGGATGCAGAATTATATACAATTGTATCAGCAAATGGATTTAAAGCAACTCATTTGGGGGAAAAATATAATTTTCAATCTACGTCTACTGATCCCTTTGAGGTTATAAATAGCCCTGAAATAAACGCAATAATTATTGCTACTCAACATGACTCTCATGCTGATTTAGTTATTACCTCAATTAAAGCAAATAAACCTGTATTTGTTGAAAAACCATTAGCAGTAAATCCAGCGCAATTAATGGAAATTGAACAACTATTAAAGGGCAAAGAAAATCCGTTTATAATGATCGGTTTCAATCGACGATTTTCGCCATTCATAATAAAAATGAAACAAATGTTAGATATGATAGCTAGTGAAAAAACAATTATTTATACTATCAATGCTGGTGCTATACCAAATGAACATTGGGTACATGATCCCGAACGAGGCGGTGGTCGAATCATTGGTGAGGTTTGTCATTTTATAGACCTTGTAAGATATTTAGCTGATTCTCCAATTGCAAATGTAGAAACAATAGTGACAGGTGCCAGGAAAATCCCCGATTATACTGATGATAATATTACAATTACATTGAAGTTTAATAGTGGTTCAATAGCCACAATTCATTATTTGTCAACGGGTCACAAATCTTATCCAAAGGAGCGAATAGAAATATTTAGTGGAGGAAAGGTCTTACAACTTGATAATTTCAGGACTTTAAGAGGATTTGGATGGTCTGGTTTTTCTAGTAAACAATCATTTCGCCAAGATAAGGGACATAGACAAACTCTAGTGGAATTTGTCAATGCAGTAAAAGATGGACAGCCATCTCCAATACCAATTGATATTGCTATTGAAGTTACACGAACAAGTTTTAATATTTTAAAACTATAGAATAGCTGCGAATAATTATAAAATGAACAAGTTCGAACGTCTCATTTACAATAAAATCCGGTTTTCTCCAAAAATGAAGGAATCAATAGTAAATTTGTATCAAAGGTTATTTTCTATCATTCCAATAAAAAAAATACAAACAGATTATAATGTTATTGTTAGAGAAGGATATTTCTTTGGGTTTCATGATAAATGCCCTTGGTCTCCGAATAATAAATTCCTTTTGGCGCATAAGTATAAAATTGATTTAAAAATGCCAACCAGTGATGAAAAGGTAGAAATCGGATATTTTTCCGGCATAAATCAAACGGAATTTATTCCATTAGGAATAACAAGTGCTTGGAATTGGCAAATGGGATCAATGTTACAATGGCTTGGTAATACAAATAATTTAATTTTTAATGATTTTGATGGTGATAACCATATCTCGAAAGTAGTTGACACTAACGGAGAATTGCTAGAAAAATATCAACAACCAATTGCTGCGGTTAGTTCTGATGGGAGCTATGCCTTAAGTCATAGTTTCATCCGTTTAAAAAAAGTAGCTCCTGCCTATGGTTATGCGAATTCTGATGACAATTCAGCATCAGAAAACAATCCAAAAAATGATGGCATATACTTATTAAATTTAAAAAACGGTAAGTCAAAATTACTATTTTCAATTTTTGAAATCTCTGAGGTTAATGCTGAGAATTACCCAAATGATGCATATCATTATTTTACGCATTGTTTGTTTGCACCCGCAGGAAAACGATTTGCTTTTTATCATAGATGGCTAGAGAAAAATAATCAAACATGGACCAGATTATTTACTTGTAACATTGACGGATCGGATATTTTTAAATTTGATTTCTCCAATGTCATAACACATTTGGCTTGGAAAGATGATAAACATTTATTAGCATATGGCTACAAAAAAAGTGTTGGAGATCATTATTATTTGTTAGAGGATAAAACAAATAATTGCAATATAATTGGGAAAAACATTTTTACATCTGACGGACATCCTCAGTTTGCGCCTGATCAAGAAAATTTTATAACGGACACTTACCCTGATCGTTTACGTCGCCAATATTTAATTAGCTATAATGTTAATTTAAATAAGCGAGATGATTTAGTCATTCTTAGGTCCCCAATTTCATACACTGGTGATGTTAGATGTGATTTGCATCCAAGATGGGATAGAATCGGAAAATCTGTAGCATTTGATTCATCTCATACTGGAAAACGTGCTCTTTGTACTATTAGATTAGACCAATTGAAATGACGAATCACAAACAAGTCAGAATATTATTTCTATCGCATTTTTACCCACCGGAAATGGGGGGAGCTGCTGCAAGAATTAGTGGATTGGCAAAATGGTTAGTAAAATTTGGACATGATGTAACCGTCATTACTGGATATCCAAATTATCCCACAGGTAAGATTTATCCTGAATATAAAAATAAAAAAAATAAAATTGAATTCATTGATGGTGTCAAAATATTAAGATCAAAAGTATTGCCGGCTTCCTACCAATCAGTTTTAGTGAGATTATTAAATTATTTTACACTTTTTTTTACTGCTCTTTGGAATGGAGTTAGAAAAAGAAATAATTTTGATATTATTGTTGCTAGCTCACCACCATTAACAATTGGTATCCTTGGATTAATTCTATCAAAGATTTATAAGATTCCATGGATTTTTGATATCAGAGATATATGGCCTGATGTAGCTGTTGAAGCGGGCATGCTAAGGGAAAACGGTATTGTTCATAAGCTAAGTAAGAAATTAGCAAATTATTTATATAAACAAGCAACTCATATCACACCGGTTACGGAACGCAAATTAACGAAGATTAGAAAATATGACATTCCTATTAGTAAAATATCCGTTGTGCCTAATGGTGTAGATTTTGATTTAATAAATGGTGCAGAACAAAAAGATTGGCGCAGCGAATTAAGACTAGAAAATAAATTTGTTCTATCATATGCCGGATTGATTGGTATCGCTCAAGGCGTTAATATAATCATTGAAACCGCAATTCAATTAAAAGACATTGATGATGTACATTTTTTAATCGTGGGTGAAGGAATCGAAAAACAAAAATTACAAAATAGTGTTAAATCTTTAGAATTAAATAATATTACATTTTTACCAAGTCAACCTAAAGAATCAATTCCATCTTTATTAACTTCATCAGATATTGCATTAATTCCATTAGTAAGTACCAAATTAGTAGATGCAGTGCCGTCAAAATTATTGGAAGCGTGGGCTTGTAAATTACCGGTAATTTTAATTGCTGGAGGTGAGGCAGCTGACATGGTTATCAAAGCTCAAGGAGGAATTGTTATAAGTTCCAATGATGTTGAGGGAATAAAGACCGCAATAATTAAATTAAAAGATTCACCTGAATTGATAAATAAATATTCCCAAAATGGTTTTGAGTATGTATATAAAAATTTTGACAGGGAATTATTAGCAAGGGCAATGGAAAAAGTTATTTTGAAAATAGTAGAAGTATAGCATAATGAAACTAATTCATGTTGTGGGCGCACGACCAAATTTTATGAAGGCAGCTCCAGTATGGAGTGCGATTGCTAAGATTACTGATTTTAATCAGATATTAGTTCATACCGGACAGCATTATGACAAATTGATGTCTGATATATTTTTTAAAGAATTACAAATGTCAGTACCTGATTATAATTTAAATATAGGTTCTGATACTCACGTACGCCAAACTGCTGCAATAATGATTAAATTTGAAGAGTTAGTAAATGGATTAAAACCTGACTTGGTTATAGTTTATGGAGATGTTAATTCTACCGTAGCCACTGCAATGGTTTGCAGTAAATTATTAATTCCATTTGCACATATTGAAGCAGGTCTTCGTTCTTTTGATCGTAGAATGCCGGAAGAAATAAATCGTTTAATAACTGATCAGCTTGCTGACTTGTTATTCACACCCTCTAAAGATGGAAATTATAATCTTATTAAAGAAGGAATACCGAAAAATAAAATTCATTTTGTGGGCAACGTGATGATTGATACTCTTGTAAGGCTATTGTCAAAAGCTGATAAACCAAATAGATTTAAAGAAATAGAACAGTATATATTAGTTACTCTTCATAGACCATCCAATGTTGATGATCCTAAATCAATACAATCGATTATGAATAATTTGCAAAAAATAAGTGAATCAAATCCGGTAATATTTCCGGTACATCCACGTACAAAAAAAATGATCTCAGAGAATAGTTTAGATATTTCAAATAATATAAATTTTCATTTAATTGATCCTTTGGGTTATCTTGATTTTCTTGGACTTATGAAAAATGCCACAACTGTAATCACAGACTCAGGAGGTATTCAGGAAGAAACAACATATTTGGGTATCCCTTGTATTACTGTAAGAGAGAATACGGAACGACCGATTACTGTAACTTTGGGAACCAATCAATTAATAGGTAAAGAATATAATAAAATTCCAGATTTGGTCAATGATTCAATAAATAGAAAAAAGCGATCATATAATGTTCCACCATTGTGGGACGGAAAAGCTGCCGAGAGGATTGCGAAAACACTGGTTGCTTATAGTAAAAAATTATTATAATCAATATATAGTAATTCTAAAAGCTGCTTTTTTTATATTAGTAAAACCTGTAATTTTAACTTTGTACCGTTATGGATTTTTCTTAGCAGAAAAAATGGTTTTTATACTTGATTATTAAGAAATTATTTCAACATTATCGTATTCGAGTTCCTAAATGGATTGTCTCGTGGGCGATATTTTTTAGCGATTTCGTAGCAGGTTTTATTGCCTATGCTGTAGTTTTACAGGTCGTAGTAGCCAAAACATTTCCCAATTACTTTGAGCAAATTATTGTATGGATAATTTTTCAGATATTATGGAGTATGTTATTTTTAATAAACGGATTATATAAAGGTGAATATATTGTTTCAAGAATGTTTGAAATTGAAACGATGCTCAAGATAACCTTTGCCATTGTTGTACTATATGTCTTTATTGATGCGTTGAGATTTGTAAATTTCCCGATAAATGCACGTGGTATGGCTCGTTACTGGTTAATATTCATGTCAATAGCTTTGTCAATGCGATTTTTAATACGATCTTCTCAAAAATATTTATTACGAAATGGCATCGGGCGCGAAAAAACTATAATTTTAGGGAGAAATCGGCGCGGTTTAAGTGCGGCAGATTATCTATTCCATCATGAAGACCAAGGATATGATATTGTAGGATTTATTAAAGCGACCGACGACCCAACTGAGAAGATTGATACTGGTAGTATCCCTGTATTGGGTGAAGAGAAAAATATAGGTTCAATAATTCGAGATAATGAAGTTTCTGATATAGTTTTGGCTTTGGAAAAACCGGATCACACAAGAATCCTTTCTATAATGGGACAAATTAATGGATTTCCGGTGACAGTGAAAATCGTACCGGATTTGTACGATGTTATGAGCGGTTTGGTGCGAACTCAACAAATTGCCGGAATGCCGTTAATAGAAATAAATCTTGAATATACTACTTGGTATCAAAAAGGATTAAAAAGAGTGCTCGATTTGTTCCTTACAATTCCCTTATTGATATTATTTATTCCGTTTGCTATTGTCATCGCAATTGCGATAAAAATTGAAAGCAGAGGTACGATTTTATATAAGCAGGATCGTGTCGGAAAAGATTTTCGCAAATTTAAGACTATTAAATTTCGCTCAATGCACCATAATGCCGAAGATGAAACAGGTCCAATATGGGCTGAACCGGATGATCCTCGAATAACTAAAATGGGCAGATTTTTACGAAGATTTAGATTAGATGAAGTACCGCAATTTATTAATGTACTAAAAGGTGATATGAGCATAATCGGCCCCCGCCCGGAACGTCCATATTTCGTTGATAAATTGAGTAAGGAATATCCACTTTACCATAGGCGTCTTTCAGTGTTACCCGGAATATCGGGATGGTCACAGATTAAGCAATCATATGATCAGCATGTTGATGATATTCGACAAAAATTGAAATTTGATTTTTATTATATTGAGAATATTAGCTTTGGACTGGATTTAAAAATTATGATTAGTACGATTTGGGTAATGTTCTCTGGTCAAGGACGCTAATAGTAAATTTTTATTAAATCATATTTGAAAATATGCTACCAATAAGTTTATTTAGAGAAACCCCTGAATTAATCAAGAATGGAATCGCTGCTAAGCGCGAAAATATTGATATCGATCAAATATTAAAATTAGATAAAGAACAACGCTTAATATTAAATGAGTTAAATGAAAAAAGAGCACAACGTAATAGGGTTTCCGAAAAAATAGGTAAATCTAAAGCACAGAGAGAAGATGCTAGTGATGCTATAAAAGAGATGCAGGAACTCTCTAATAATATCAAAAAAGTAGAATTAAATCTGGCCGAAATAAATATTCAATTAGAACCGCTATTATATAAAATTCCTAATATTCCACATAACTCTGTTCCGATCGGATCAAACTATCAGGATAATGTTGTGGTTCGTGAATGGGGTAAAAAACCAAAATCCAATTTCAAGTATAAGGATCATTTGGAGATTGGTGAAAAATTAAATTTATTCGATTTCAAAAGGGGCGCTGCCATCGCGGGGAGTGGCTTCCCGTTATATATGGGACAAGGAGCAAAATTAGAGAGGTCTCTTATAAATTATATGTTAGACTTTCATGTTACTAATTATGGTTGTAGGGAGATTTTTCCACCATTTATATCTCGAATGGAAGCAATGCGAAATACAGCACAAATTCCAAAATTACAAGATGATATGTATTATATAGAGCGGGATGATCTTTATCTAATTCCTACTGCTGAAGTACCGGTTACAAACATTCATCAAAATGAAATAATTGACGATAAAGAATTACCAATTAATTATGTAGCATATTCAGCGTGTTTTCGTCGTGAAGCCGGTTCTTATGGTAAAGATACGCGCGGATTTACAAGGCTACATCAATTTAATAAAGTAGAAATTGTTAAATTTGTAAAACCGGAAAATTCGTATGATGAATTAGAAGCGCTTACCTTGCAGGCAGAAGCAATCTTGCAATCATTAGGATTACATTATAGGATTTTATCACTTTGCACGGGTGATTTGAGCTTCGCTTCAGCAAAATCATATGATATTGAAGTGTGGGCACCGGGAGAAGAAAGATGGTTAGAAGTGTCAACCTGCAGCAACTTTGAAGCATTCCAAGCACGCCGTGGTAAAATCAGATATCGCAGGGAAGAAGATAAAAAGGTTGATTTTGTTCATACTTTAAACGGTTCGGGTGTGGCTACGCCACGATTATTTATCGCTCTGTTGGAAACCTATCAGCAACCCGATGGAAGTATTTTACTACCGGAACCTCTACATTCATATTTTGGTGCCAAGGAGATAGTATAAATGAGAACTATCTGGGTAATATTTAATGTGATCTTATGGACAGTTTTGTTGGGTAGCACTGGTATAATATTATCAATTTTTGAATGGCGCGGAAAAATTCTTGGTAAAGCAGCTCATCTCTGGTCTAAGCTAATATTGTTAGCTGCGGGAGTGAAATATTCTGTACGCGGCTTAGATTATCTTGATTCAAAACAAAATTACATTTTTGCCGGTAATCATGAATCAGCCCTTGATATTCCATTAGCATTTGCGGGTATTAAACATCATGTAGTAGCAATTTCAAAAATTGAATACAAATGGATTCCGATTTTCGGTTGGGCCATGCAAGCAGCCAAGCATATATTTGTTGACCGACACAATCATATTAAAGCGCTTGAATCATTGAAGCAAGCAGCGTTGAGCCTTAAAAGTAATCCGAGGTCTATCTTGCTATTTCCTGAGGGAACGCGTTCCCGGGATGGTAAAATCCATAAATTCAAGAAAGGCGGCTTGCTCTTAGCGATTGAAACGCAGTTCTCAGTTGTTCCTATGGCCCTGTGTGGAACAAGCGATGTGGTTGTTAAAGGAGCACGGCAATTAAATCCAACTCCTATTGAATTACGAATTGGTAAACCGATCGATACAAAAGGAATGACATATGCCAATCGTGATATGTTAACTGACAAAGTATTTAAAGAAGTGGTCTGGCTAAAGTCAGAATGGGAAAAGAGTAAATAATCAATTTTATTCTGTAAAAAATGGAATATTTATCATCGAATATTTCTTATAGATACCACGTTTCCGAACCGGCTAATCTCTATGAAATTGACCTAGTCAAGCAATGGCTTAATATATCACCGGGTACAACTATTAACACTATAAATGCCGGTAAAATTATTGTCATAAATGCCGGAATGCATAATAAGCATGAAGGACCTGACATTAATGATGCTATTTTAATCATTAATGATAGAGTAGTAAAAGGACCGGTTGAATGTCATATATGTACATCTGATTGGTATAAACACGGGCATAATGAAAACCCTGCTTATCAATCGGTAATTTTACATGTTGTGCGAAAACTAAATAAGAGAATAGTTGCACCAACAATACCAACAATATTATTAAAACCGGGTATTTATAATTCTAATTGGTGTTCATTAAACAATATTAATAAAAGTCCTTATTTAGTTGATATAATTCTACATTATGGCAATAATAGATGGCTTGAAAAGATTAATAGTTATAATGGTTACCATGATAGTCAAAAACAATTAATAAAGCTGTTAATAAGTCGCAGTTTTAAAATATTAGGGGTGGGTGGCAATGAGAAGCAGTTCACAGAATTGGCAAATAATATAAATTATGAAAAATTTCAATGCCTAACTATGCAAGAAGGTGAAAAATATTTATGGGATGCCGGTATATTATTAAAAATTGGTTGGGTTAAGCGTGGAATTCGTCCGGCACAACAACCGCAAAACCGAATGAAACTTGCTACTGAACTAATTCACTATTTTTCCAATTGCGATTTTGACAGACTTCCACGTGCTAGTAAAGTAAAAATATTGTTTGCCACCGATTGTCCAAGTGCTGCAGGAATAGGTATTCAAACCGAAATGTTAGGGAATATTTTAATTCCATTTTATGCTGCTAGGGCATTGTATTTGAATAAGATAGAGGATTATCAGAATTATTACGAAAGTTGGAATCACTTAAAGTTGTCCAATACCTATAATAAATACAGAAAACGATATAGAGCTATTTTACATTCAACTCAATTAAAATCATTTTCAACGCTCCAGGGTCTAATTGAAATAGACAATAATTGGTGCAGTAAAAATTTATGTCACATATGTCCATTAAAAACAAAGAACTATGTCGTTAGTTGATCGAGCTAAAGCAAAAAAGATTATCGGTAAATGGCGCGCTGATCATAAAATAATCGTATTCACTAACGGCTGCTTCGATATAATCCACCGTGGTCATATAGAATATTTACGAAAGGCAAAATTATTGGGAGATGTTTTGATTGTGGGTCTTAACAGCGATGCATCGGTGAGGCGTATTAAAGGAGAACCAAGACCCTATCAAAGCGAACAAGATCGCGCAGCAATCTCAGATGCGATGGAAATGGTTGATTTAGTAGTAATATTTGACGAAGATACACCATTTGATTTAATTTGTGAACTTAAACCCGATGTGTTAGTAAAAGGCGGAGATTACGACCATCGCTCAATAGTAGGAGCCAAAGAAGTTGAAAGTTGGGGTGGACATGTAATAATAATACCATTTTTAAAAGGATACGGAACATCAAAATTGGTTGAAAAAATACTCGAAAGATAAGCTACTTTAAACTTGTTTAACCTTACCCACTCACTTAATTTCACCGCTATTGTTCCGCTAAATATCTTATGATTAGACTACTTACAGGATTTATAATAATATCATTATCTTTAGTAAACCTAAAGGCACAAGACCATATATCCAATGGTGATAGCAGTAAATCGAATAATACCAGTTATTTGAATGGGAATGGTTTCTCGCAATCAGGAGATCGGCTCCCGCAATTATTAAGAGATGTAAAAGTATATTTGACTGATGCCATGATAGCTAATGTTTATCAAGATACTGATGAAGTTGTTTTTAATCTTGATAGAATATTTGAATTGTTAATGGAAGCTGATCAATTAGGTGAGATGAATGTGGACGATAAGGATGAATTTGACAGATTTGAAAAAACATTAGTGGATGTATACACGAGTCGCCTAACAACATTAAAAGCATCCGATGTTTCCTTTACGGCTGAAAAATTACGACGCGAGGTTACATCACTTATAGAACCAATTGAAGTTGAAATTGGTAATACCAAGTATACCGTATTGGACGATCGAGCAGGACATATTCCGATTGTTACCAACAATAAAGTGGAACAATATATTTATTTTTTCCAAACCAAAGGGAAAAAACAATTTGAAATATATCTAAGTCGCTATGCCGAATACAACGATATGATTCAAAATATACTTAAGCAATATTCACTACCGGAAGAATTAATATATCTTGCTATGATAGAATCAGGATTGAACCCAAAAGCTAATTCGCATGCCAATGCTTCGGGAATATGGCAATTTATTTATAGTACTGGTGTACGTTATAATTTAAATCGCAATTGGTATGTGGATGAAAGACGTGATATTGAAAAAGCTACTCACGCTGCCTGTAAATATCTTACGGAGCTAAAGGGACAATTTGGTAACTGGTATTTAGCGCTTGCTGCCTATAATGCAGGTAGCGGCAGAATTACCCGCGCTCAAAGGTTACACCAAACATCGGATTTTTGGCAATTACACTCCTTGCCTCGTGAAACTAGAAATTATGTTCCATTTTTTCTAGCTGCTGCAATTATCGGTCAGGATCCGGAAAAGTATGGGTTTAATCCACCTGGAAATGATCCATGGATATATGATGTAGTTAACATTGAAAAAAGTGCTGATCTATCAATATTGGCACAGTCAGCCGGTATATCTTTAAGCACTCTGCAGCAATATAATGCTGAACTTAGGCAATCGGCAACACCAACAACAACCTATAACTTAAAAATACCAATCGGGAAAAAAGATCTATTCGAAAAAAATTATGCAGCGTTACCGGAATCAAAGAGATTTGCCCCGCAATATGTTACGCACAGAGTTCGTAGCGGAGAGAATTTAGGTTCTATTTCTAGAAAATATAATGTATCTATTCATGATATTGCATCGGTAAATAACATTAAGAATAGGCACAATATTAATGCAGGACAAATTTTAACAATACCCGTACGTGGCGCAGTAAATGTAAGCTATAGTAGCGCAAGCTCAGCGATAGCTCCCGGAACAAAAAAAGAGGTTTACACAGTAAAAAAAGGTGACACCCTAGGGCAAATTGCAGGAAATTATAGGGTCCAAGCCAGGGAGATAAGAAGTTGGAACGGCATCAAATATGGTGAATATATACATCCCGGTCAAAAGTTAACACTATGGATAAAGAGAAGTTAAAACGATCTTACAAATCAGGTTCACCTAATCGGTGGATTTGGTTTAGTATTGGTTCAATTATACTATTATTTTTAATATTCCGTATCTTTAGTTCAACAACATCCCAGTTAGGATTATTAGGGGGTGATAAAGTCGGTATAGTCCGCTTAGAAGGTATGATATTGTCTTCTGAAAAAGTTACTACACAATTAGACAACTTTGCTGATAGGTCTGATATAAAAGCAATTGTTTTACGCATTAACAGTGGGGGCGGAGTTGTTGGGGCATCACAAGAAATCTATGAAAAAGTTAAAGATTTAAAAGGTAAGATACCCGTTATTGTATCAGTTGATAATGTAGCTGCATCAGGAGCATATTATGCCGCTCTCGAAAGCGAAATGATAGTAGCTAACCACGGTTCGTTAGTAGGTAGTATCGGAGTAATTTTAGACTACCCCGTACTAACAGAATTATTGGATAAGATTGGATTGCATATCGAAACAATTAAAAGCGGTGCGCTTAAAGATTCCGGTTCGCCAACCAGATCGGTAAGCAAAGCAGATCGTGAATATTTTCAAGCAGTTGTTGATGATCAACATGAACAATTTATTCAGGCAGTTGCTGAAGGAAGAAATATGCCGGTTGAGGAAGTACGCAAATTGGCCGATGGAAGAATATTTACGGGAAATCAGGCATTGGAATTAAGTTTAATTGATACGATAGGTACCTTTGATGATGCTATCGCCATTGCGGGACAAATTGGAGGTATTAAGGGTAAACCTAAGACAGTTGAAGTAAGGAAAAAACGTAAATCTATTTTTGATTTATTATATAGTGAAATCCAACAAAATATTGGAAGCCGAATCGGAGTTGAACCGGCTTATCTTTGGCAATAGGAGTTGAAAATGATCAAGCAAGAAATTGTGGATAATGTATCTGAAGCTACTGGACTAACCAAAGTTGAAACGGAAGCCGTTATGAATGGAATTATGGCTATAATAATTGAAGCATTATCAAAAAATGAACGAGTTGAACTGCGTGGATTTGGTACTTTTGCGGTAAAACACAGACTACCCAAAAAAGCACGTAATCCTGGAACAGGAGAGGCTATTTATTTAGAAGAACGCTATGTTCCAACTTTTAAACCAGCAAAAAAAATGCGGCTGAAAGTATTAAATACATTGAAATAATTAAGGAGAATAAATGCCAAGCGGAAAAAAACGCAAAAAGCGCAAGATGAACACCCATAAACGTAAAAAACGTTTACGTGCAAATCGTCATAAGAAAAATAAATAGGAGTTGATATATGAGGCGAATTGCCTTCCATATAATTATAGTCCAATTAGTATTTTCAGTCACTCAACTATTTGGTTGGGGTTATGATGAACATCGCCGAATTACGAGAGCTGCAGTACAAGCAGTATCCGGTGAATTCGGCGATTTTCTAATTAAAAACATTGAAGATCTCTCATACCATGCCGCTGATCCTGATTTTTGGAAAGCAGCTGACCCTAATGAAGGATATCGCCATTTTATTGACGCTGATTTGTATGCTCAATATCCATTTGATACTATTCCTAGAAATATTGACAGTTTATATTCCAAATATGGTAAGGAAAATATAAGTCATTGGGGAATAGCTCCATGGAATATTGATGATTATTGTAATCGATTGACTGAGTTATTTAGAACAGGACAGTGGGAAGAATCAATTTATACGATGGCTGCGTTAAGCCATTATGTCGCAGACATTCACATGCCATTGCATACTTGCGCCAATTATAATGGTCAATTAACCGGAAACGAGGGTGTACATTTCCGTTGGGAGACACCTATAGTTGCGCAATATGTGACGTACATTGAGCCATTAAATGAAGCAGTAGTAATTCCCGATCTATTAGAAATGGCTTTTACGATTGTGAAGGAATCCTACCAAGTATATCCTTTGCTTCTCAGCGCAGACTCATTAGCACGTGCTCCCCTAACAAAAATCCAAGCAGATAGTCTTAATACATACGAAAAACTTTCTTTTGAAGATGAGTACTTATCTGTATTGTATTTACAGACAGCAGATGTTGTACATGATAGATTAAATAAATCCGCCGAACGAATTGCTTCCTATTGGTACACCTGTTGGGTTAATGCAGGTTCCCCAGGAATAGGAGATTAGGGAATTAGGATATTGGTAGATTAGTAGTAGTGGCAGTAGAAGGTGGTAGAAGCAAGAAAAGTAGCAGTAGCAGTCACCGTTTTGCGGTTCCAATATTCACGTTTTACATTTTAACAATTAATGACTACATAATTACAACCTAGTGACTATTATCATAGCAAATAACAATATTAATTTTTCATCCTAAAATGATTGATGTAAATCAAACAATTTCAGTAACTGAGCTTACAGAACAAATCAAGAATCTTCTTGAAAGCAAGTTTGAAAGCATTTGGGTATCGGGGGAAATATCAAATTTTAAACATCATTATTCCGGTCATATGTATTTTACATTAAAAGACGATTCTGCGGAAATTAAAGTTGTGATGTTTAAAGGATTTAATCAATATTTACGATTCAAACCGGAAGATGGGATGCAGGTTTTAGCGAACGGCAGGTTGTCGGTATATGAGCAGCGTGGACAATATCAGCTTATTCTAAAACAATTAGAGCCATCAGGTATTGGAACTCTGTATTTGGCATTTGAAGCATTAAAAAAACAGTTATCTGAAGAAGGTTTATTTGATTCCGATAGAAAAAAAGAATTACCAAAATATCCCAATACAATTGGCGTGATAACAAGTCAATCCGGAGCTGCCGTTCAGGATATATTTCAAATTTTAAAACGACGAGCTCCTTTTATTAAAGTTGTATTGCGAGCTACAAAAGTTCAAGGTGAGGGAGCTGCCCTTGATATTGTGCAAGCAATTGAGGAATTCAATGAATTTAAAAAAGTTGATGTAATTATTTTGGGACGCGGAGGTGGATCGTTAGAGGATTTATGGCCATTCAATGAGGAGGTTGTTGCCCGTGCGATTAGTGCTTCTGCAATTCCGATCATCTCTGCGGTCGGACACGAAACAGATTATTCAATATCAGATATGGTGGCTGACAAACGAGCACCCACACCATCAACTGCCGCCGAAATTGTAAGTCCTTCCGTTACAGACATAAAAGAAAATGTTGATAGATTTCAAATGAAACTAGAATTGAATATTAAAAATTTGATAGAACGCAATTGGCAAAATATTGATGAGTTAATCAATCGTCATTCCAGGCAGCAACCTCAAAAAATTATTGAATTACAACATAGCGAGTTGGTGAAATTATCAAACCGATTTATTAATTCAATATTACAAAATCACAAATATTGGGGGATGAGCCTTAACCCGCTGACCGATAAATTATCGGCTTTAAGTCCGAAAGCAGTTTTAGAGAGGGGCTATTCCGTTGCCTTTAAACTGCCGGACAGGCAAATAATAAGAGCATCAGGAGATATTGATAAAGGTAAGGAATTTGAATTATTAACGGCAAGAGGTTCATTTACAGCCGCTAAAATAAAAGATTTAATAAAATCAAAAAATAAACAGTGAATTAATCAATTAATGTAATTTACATAATGACAAATAAGAAAAAAGACCTAGCTTTTGAAGAAGCATTCAAAAATTTAGAAGGTATCGTAAATCAACTTGAATCGGGACAAGAAACATTAGAAAAAAGTTTAGAATTGTTTGAGGAAGGTATCAAGTTGAGTGAAATCTGCCGTACTAAATTGGATAATGCTGATCAGAAAATTAAAGAATTAATTAAAAAAATAGGCGGTTCTTTTGAATTAAAAGATATATAATGAATAACTTTAAAAAGTTCGCAATCTGGGGAAATACAGAAAAACCTAAATTTTGGGATACACTACCCGGTATCCTTGATTGGGCAAAAAATAATGAAGTAAAACCTTATCTCACAACACGAATTTCAAAACAATTTAAACAAACCGGATATCCGGTTATTGATAGTGCCGATGATTTTATTAATATGGATTTCATACTTACCTTGGGGGGAGATGGAACAATTTTATCAACTGCACGCGCTGTAGCCCATCGAAATATTCCGATTTTAGGAATACATTTGGGTGATCTAGGATTTTTGGCTAAAGTGACTTTACTTGATTTATATAATAGACTTGATCAAGTAGTTACTGGAGACTTTTTAATTAGCGAACATATGGTTCTTGAAGCTGAGATGTCAGCAAACGGCAAGACCATTATTTCACATGTATTAAATGATGTAGTAGTTGACAATGGAAAAACACATCGGATGGTTACCTGTATGTTGGAAGCGGACGATGGATTTATCGGCAAATACAATGCCGATGGGATAATTGTATCAACGCCAACCGGTTCAACAGCTTATTCGCTCTCGGCCGGAGGACCGATTGTTGAACCAAGTGTAAAATCAATTATTATTACTCCGATCTGCCCACATTCGCTTACATCGAGACCGTTAGTTGTGCCCGATTCATCCGAAATTAAAATAACTTTTCCGAATGATCCTGCGGAGGATATTGGAGTTACTTTAGATGGGCAGGTGTTCCACGATTTTAAATATGATGCGGTTCTCAAGGTACGCAAGGCAAAATATACTGTTAAATTTATAGATTTTGCAGATTGCAGTTATTACGGAACGCTGCGCAATAAAATGGGCTGGGGAAAGCGCGGAGAAGAATAGATTGTTTATGGATATCTAAAAATGGCTGAAGATTCACTTGGAACAATGAATAGGGAAAGAAATTATAATCTAATGTTTTCAATTTCAGCTTGTTATTATTCAATGTATTATTCTTTATATTCTATTTTAATGAAAATTGGAATCAAGTGTGAAATTCACTCTTGCACACTTGAATTTATGAAGATTATGCTAAAAGAATATTATTCTAAAGAAGATATAAAGACTATTAAGAAAGCATTTGATCTTAGAATTCTTGCACAGTATTATGTTGG
>JAHJCW010000139.1 GCA_018812885.1 bacterium
CATCCGAAATAACCGGCAAAATCATACCGGGTGTATGACCGTTTGATATAATTAAATCAATACTTGGTAAAAATTGTGAATTATCTTTCACAAAATTTATCATATCATTCTCAGATAGAACAGCCCAATCATTTTGCATAAAACTGCCTTGATCCTTTTCGCTTGGCAAATTGGCTATTTCCCAATTCACCTGACTCATCCAATATTTTGCATTTTGAAATGATGGTACAATTTTTCCTCCTTCAATTTTTGTATTTCCACCGACATGATCAAAATGTAAATGGGTACAAATAACATCCGTAATATCTTCCGCTGTAAAACCCACCTTAGCCAATGCGGAATCAAAGCCCACTAACTTAGTATCAATTTCATAAATATTTTTAAACTTTTCCTGCCATTTATCACCATTGCCTGTATCAACTAAAATTCGCTTATCTTCATTCACTAATAATAATGACCGGGTAACCATTTGAATACGGTTTAATTCATCAGATGGCATTTTTCTTTCCCACAATGTTTTGGGAATAATACCAAACATAGCTCCGCCATCCAATCTAAAATTGCTTGTGAGAATTGGGTATAAATTGTAACCGGCTATCTTCATAATTTCAATTAAGCTACTATATTACCCGCCATAATGCCAATTAGTATCTGCCATTGTAAGCATATCTACATCTTGGCATAAAATAGTATTGACTACTTCATAAATAAAAATCGGATGATGATCTTTAGCAGTTGTAATAAATAGTCTGTCAGAAATCTTCCTTAAAATAGTTTTCTTATGTTCCGGATTCATTCTACTTAATCATTAACATTTTTTTTGTAAAAGAGCACTCGTCTAATATCAAATTACAAATATAGATTCCGGTACTAACCGGATTTCCGTTTCCATCTGTTCCATTCCAAGTTATTCTTTTCTTTCCGGGTGATTCAATATAGTCAGCTAGTTTAATTATTTTTCTACCTAATATATCATAAATTATTAATTCTACGTGAGTATTCTGTTTTAAATCATATTCTATTGTAGTTGTGGAGTTAAACGGGTTAGGATAATTTTGATATAAATCAAATTTTTCAGGAATTATTCCTACACTTAAATCTGTAACAATACTATGGCCATCAAAAATGGCTTTAATTATAAAATCCCCCTCAATCGTTGCTGTATATTTTCCATTTTGATCAATTGAACCACCGGTAGTTGACCAAAAAGGTTCTATTGAGATTACTTCATCATTATTGTTAAAACCTACAACTGTGAATTGTTGTTTTTCATCTAACTGCATAACCACGTTCATTGGAGTTATGTCAACTTTAGACAATAAGAAAGTTTCATCAACCTTAATTGCTGCCCAGACATCAATAATTCCAAAACCATATGTATTATCCGGACTATTTGATTGGCTCGCTGTTTTCATTAATGCTTCTTTTACCATCATCGGTGTCCAATTGGTATGCGCACTTAGCAAAACTGCTGCAGCGCCCGCCACCAATGGTGTAGCCAATGAAGTTCCGCTTGAATACGCATATGAAGTACCGTTTCCGGATGCACAGGCAGTTGCGACCCCCCTCGCAGATACTTCCGGCTTGATCCTCTCGTCATAAGAAGGCCCACGTGAACTAAAACCTGCTATTATACCTAAATTATTTACGGCACCAACAGAAATAACATTATCAGCATCCGCCGGAGCGATAATATGATTCCATGCATTGCCATTTTCGTTGCCGGCACAATTGACACAAATCATGCCCAAACTTACCGCGATATCTACAGCTTTTGTTGTAACTGCAGTATTGCCATCCATATTTTCCCAAGTGTACCAATCGGTATATCCAAGCGAAGAGGATGCGATATCAGCACCTAGCGCCTCACCCCATTCTAAGGCACACACAAAATTATCTTCCTCAATTTGAATTTCTTGATCTAATATTTCGGTTTTTGCCAGTAGGAAATCTGCTTTGAATGCCGGTCCAATTAGTGAGCCGGGTGCATATCCGCCAAGCACGGAAAATGTAGATGTCCCATGATTATGTTGACCAGGAGAGTCTTGCCCATCTTCATTTTTTGTGGTTGAATCATTGTTTATAAAGTCCCATTCAGCAATAATATTCAATGAATCAAAAACCGGATGTACCAAATTATAACCGGTATCCAACATTAAAACGGTTACTCCCTGTCCAAAATATTCTGCTTCGTGTGCTTTGTGTACATTGATTTGTTCTAACTGCTCTCTTGCAAGTCCATAATCAATTTCAGTTATAGATTCAATTTTCTGTAAACTTCGATTGGGCTGTGATTCCTCTAAATTTTTACGATGAAATTGATTAACCGGTTTAATTTCCTTAACAAACGGCATGTATGATATTTCAATCAATTCACTTTCTGAACACTCGATTGAAATTGCATTTAACCATCTACTTTGATGCCTAAGCTTTGCTCCTGTATTTAAAACTTTGTTTATATAATCATCTGATGGATTGAGATCATACCAATCGTAATTTTTATTTGAATTTACTTTACTCCTTCTTAGTAAGGTCTTCTCTGAAACAGATGGTTTTTTATTACTATTAACCTTATTTACAAAATAAATCCAAGCATAGTAATTGCCATTATCGCGAATGGCTGTATTCATATTTTGCAATCGAACTACCTGCCCCTCGACAAAAACCGCTAACATGAATATTATGGTTAAAATGTTTTTATACATAATTTTACTAATTAAAATATTCTATAGTGTATAAGTTCACAATTATTTATCAATCAATCAAACAGAAGTTTTAATAACAAAAAACCCGAAATATCGGGTTTTTTGTTAATGCTATGTAACATGAATTATTAACAGATTTTCTCCGATTGTGCATCCAATACTGCTATTGCTGTCATATTTACAATATCTTGTACTGTACTAGCAAATGCCTGTAACACATGTACTGGTTTCCGCATTCCCAGTAGAATAGGTCCTATTGATGTAGCTCCTCCTAATTGTTCCAACAATTTGTAAGAAGTATTGGCTGACATTAAATCCGGGAAAATCAGTACGTTTGCTTCAGATTGTAATACTGAAAATGGATAACGTTTTTGCAATATTTCCGTTGAAACTGCAACATCAGCATGCATTCCACCATCAACTAATAAATCAGAATCATTTTGACGGATTATCTCTATTGCTTTCATGATTTTATCATATTGTGGATGTTTTACACTTCCGAAATTGCTAAAGCTTAACATTGCCATTCTCGGTGTAATACCAAGTCGGCGAGCTTCTCGCGCTGTGAGCAATGCAATTTCTGCTAATGTTTCAGCATCCGGATCGATATTAACAGCAATATCTGCAAATATCTTCATTTTATTTTTGAATGCCAAAATCTGCATTCCGGCAACATGTTTTACCCCTTCGCAGGTTTTTAGAATTTTCAGTGCCGGGCGCAATGTATCAGCATAATCTTGAGTTACTCCTGAAACCATACCATCTGCGTCACCATTTTTTACCATCATTGGGCCAAACCAATTTTCCTCGCGTACGCGCTTGGATGCTCTTGTTCTTGTCATGCCTTTACGCTGACGTAAGTCATAAATTTGCATTGCATATTCTTCACATTTTGGAGAATCCGCCGGTTTAATGATTTCTACACCATCTAATTTTATGCGCAATCGTTTTGCTTCTGCTTTGATCTGAGTTGGGTCGCCTAATAGAATAGGTATTGCTATTTTTTCACTTACTATCTGACTACTTGCACGAATAATTCTTTCCGATGTACCTTCAGGGAAAACAATCCGTTTGGGATCTTTTTGCGCTTTGTGAATGATAGTGCGCATCAACTCCCTTCCTCCACCTAATCGGGCTTCCAATTGATCTTTATACTCTTCAATATCAATTATTTTTTCAGCTACTCCGGTATCCATCGCTGCTTGTGCAACAGCTGAAGCTTCCCAAATTAGTACTCTCGGATCAAACGGTTTTGGAATAATGTATTCCCTTCCGAATTCAAGGTGAGAACCTCCGTATACACTGGCTACCTCATCAGGAACATCCTCTTTAGCAAGTTTTGCTAATGCAAAAGACGCAGCAATTTTCATCTCTTCATTAATTGTTTTGGCATGTACATCCAAAGCTCCACGAAATATAAATGGGAATCCTAATACATTATTTACTTGATTAGGATAATCTGAACGTCCTGTAGCCATAATCACATCATCGCGGGCGGCTTTTGCATCTGGATACGTAATTTCAGGATTAGGATTTGCCATGGCGAAAACCAAAGGATCGACAGCCATTGATTTAACCATTTCCTTTGATACAAGACCACCAAGAGAAAGTCCTAGGAAAACATCTGCGCCAACCATAGCTTCTTTCAGAGTTCGTAATTTTGTATCAACAGCAAACTCTTCCTTAAATTTGTTCATTCCCTCTTTACGACCTTTATATATAACACCTTTACTATCACACATCATGATATTTTTTCGTTTTACGCCAAAACGAAGATAATGAGTTGCACTGGCAATCGCTGCAGCACCGGCACCACTAATCACAATTTTAATTTCTTCCATCTTTTTATTAACCAGTTCTACTGCATTAATCAAAGCGGCTGCGGATATAATTGCTGTTCCATGCTGATCATCATGAAAAACAGGAATGCCCATTTCTTTAATTAAACGTTTTTCAATCTCAAAACATTCAGGCGCTTTGATATCTTCTAAATTTATTCCACCAAATGTAGGTTCCATTATTTTAACTGCATTCACAATCGCATCAATATCTTTTGTATCTAACTCGATATCAAATACATCGATATCGGCAAACCGTTTAAATAATACCCCCTTTCCTTCCATTACCGGTTTTCCGGCTAATGCGCCGATATCGCCCAATCCTAAAACAGCAGTACCATTAGAAATAACTGCTACTAGATTTGATTTGGCAGTATAAATATTGGCTAGGCTTGGATCTTTTTCAATCTCGAGACATGGATCTGCCACACCCGGTGTGTACGCAAGCGATAAATCACGTTGAGTAATACAAGGTTTGGTTGCAATTACTTCTATCTTTCCGGGTCTTCCACTGGAATGATAGTCTAAAGCATCTTTTTTGGTTATCATAACATCCTCTTTTTAGGAAAATTCTTTTAAAATTGACTATAAAAGTTAATAGTATTATTTAATAAAAAACGAGTAAAACAGGATTTATTTATCCACTATTATTTAATTATATAAAACAGCTATGAAATATTAGTTTTTTATTAAATAGAATGTCTTATAGATTTGCTGCATTCTTCCTACGGTCATACCGATTC
>JAHJCW010000013.1 GCA_018812885.1 bacterium
ATTTCAAAAAACGATAGTCTTATTCATACTATTCCCAGTATAGACTCATCTATGCGGCCAGGTGCGCCAATTATTCCGTATTAGCAGGTGAAGTTCCCGTCACTGCCGATGTCAATATTTTCAATGCTAACAAGATACTAATTGGGCAATATTCTCCTACCATTTTAGGAAATGAAAAAACCAGTAAAATACTGAGAGTACAATAATACAATTTCATAATAGAAATGAAACGATTTAAACTATAAATTCCATTTATTCATAAGCGAATGCGGTTGGTTAGAATAGATAATCAACGTTAAATTTCTCATCTAATTATTGAGAGAAAAATGTCCGGTCACAGTAAATGGTCAACAATAAAACGTAAGAAAGGTGCTATCGACGAAAAGCGCGGTAAAATCTTTACTTCAATCATCAAAGAGATCACAATTGCAGCGCGCTTAGGCGGTGGAGATGAATCGGCAAATCCACGCTTGCGACAAGCCATCGCAAAAGCGAAATCGGTAAATATGCCGGCAGACAATGTTAAACGTGCCATTAAAAAAGGTACCGGAGAATTGCCGGGTGTGAATTATGAAGAAGCAGCTTATGAGGGATACGGTTCAGCAGGAGTGGCAATTATGATGGAAATTTTAACAGATAATAAAAAAAGAACTGTTGCTGAAATTCGTCATTTGATGTCAAAGTATGGCGGAAATCTTGGAGAAAGCGGCAGCGTAGCATGGATGTTTAATAAAAAGGGACAGATTGTTATTGATAAAAATGATTATACTGAAGAAGCCATGTTCGAAATTGTTTTAGAGTGTGGAGCGGAAGATTTTGAAACGGAAGACAACGAATTTATTATTGTAACAAACCCCAGTGAACTGATGAAAGTGCGTGATAATTTAGAAGCAAAAAATATCGTAGTAAAATCCTCAGAAATTGAACTTATACCTAAGAACCTTCAGAAAGTGGAAGGAAAGGATGTTGAGAGTATCATCAATTTGATGGAAGCGTTGGAAGACAATGAAGATATTAAAAATGTCTATGCCAATTTTGATATTGCTGAAGAACTATTGAATATTGATCAGTAATTTATGAGAATTATAGGCATAGATCCCGGAATTCGTGTAACAGGGTTTGGAGTTTTGGAGAAAAGTAAAAAACTTTCAGTTTTGAGTTATGGAACAATTAGTCCACCTGTACAAAAATCTATGGCAGAAAGATTAAAATATTTATATACGGATGCAATGGAAATCATTGAAAAATACAAACCTGATTTGTTAGCAATTGAGAGCACGTTTCATCAGAAAAATGTCAAATCTGCATTGATATTAGGACAAGCAAAAGGATCAATTCTACTTGCTGCGGCAAACTCCAATATCCCGTGTAAGGAATTTGCACCGCGTAAAGTAAAAGCAGTAGTCGTTGGAAACGGTTCAGCAACTAAAGAACAGGTACAGTATATGATCCAAAGAATCTTAAATTTAAATTCTTTGCCAAAACAATTTGATGTATCGGATGCTTTGGCAATTGCATATTGTGGATTGACAAATATGGAGTATAGGGTATGATTGACTCAATATTCGGGAAATTAAATAAAAAAGAGCCAACTTTTGCTGTAGTCGATATGAATGGTATACGATTAAAAATCAGCATTACTGTAGCAACTTTTGAAAAACTTCCATCAATTGGAGCATCTGTAGAATTAAAGACTTATCTGCACGTAAGAGAAGATATTTTAGCTTTATACGGTTTTGCCGATGACACTGAAAGGGATGTGTTTTTAAAATTAATTAGCGTCAGTGGAATAGGTCCCCGTTCTGGTATTGCAATATTATCAGGAGCAACACCTCAAGATTTTAAAAAACGGATTATTGCTGAAGATGTAAAATCATTAACGGTTATTCCCGGAATCGGTCCCAAGACCGCCAAGCGAATCATCCTTGAGTTAAAAGAAAAATTTGTTGATGAGGATGTTGATATTTCGAATTTAATTGGTGGTGAACAAACAAGTGGTGAAATCAAAGATGTGATTCAAGCGTTACTATCGCTTGGATATAAGCGTGGACAGATAAATGAAGCGTTGAAAAAAGTTAAAGATACCGATGGACTTGAAGGGAGTGTTGAAGAATTAATAAAAAAAGCATTAAGTAAAATGTAATTTGGAGAATATATGTCAATTATTATACCATTTAGGGGTCTGCATCCAAAACCGGAATATGCCAAAGATATAGCCTCGCCACCCTATGATGTACTGAACACTAAGGAGGCACGTATAATCGTAGAAAAAACCCCAAATTCATTTTTGCGTGTAAATAAAGCCGAATTAGAATTTGATGATAGTGTGAATCCTTATTCAGAAAAAGTATATAAAAGAGGAAAGGATAATTTACAGAGACTATCCGATTTAGGATTAATGACACGCGATGAAAAACCCTGTTTATATTTGTATCAAATTATTATGAATGGGAAAGGTCAAACAGGTTTAGTAGCATTATCTTCAGTTGAAGAATATAACAAAGGCCTGATTAAAAAACATGAACATACACGACCGGAAAAAGTTAATGATCGGGCAAATCATATAGAATTCGTAGGTGCGCAAGTGGGTCCAATTTTCTCGACTTTTCGTTTCGACGCAGATATTGATAAATTGTTTAAACGAATTGGCAATACTAGACCGTATTTCGATTTCGTTGCTGATGATGGAATTCAACATAAGTTATGGATTATTAGTGATGAAGAAGATTTAAACAACTTGCAAAATGCTTTTAAGAAGTTACCGTATATGTATATTGCCGATGGGCATCATCGTAGTCAGTCAGCATCGGAAGTATGTAAAAGAGCAAGAGAAAAAAATCCTAATCATACCGGAAAGGAAATTTATAATTATTTCCTAAATGTAATGTTTCCTGATAAAGAGTTAAATATATTACCATATAATCGAGTCATTGTGGATTTGAACAACCTAACATTGGCAAAAATTATTGAAATGGCATCTGAAAAATTCCAAATATTTCCACAGAGTAGTATAGTAACCCCCAATGAATTACATACTTTTGGGCTATATTGCGAAGAAAAATGGTACTTATTAAAAGCCAAAGACGGAACATATGATCCAAAGGATTCTACCGGTTCGATTGATGCAGCAATTTTGGGCAATAATTTTATTGATCCGATATTTAGTATTAGTGATCCTAAAACCGATAAAAGAATTAATTTTGTGGGTGGTATACGTGGAACTAAAGAATTGGTAAAGC
>JAHJCW010000140.1 GCA_018812885.1 bacterium
GGGTTTTCAGAAGTTGGCAACTTAGAAGAAGAGAGGAAAATCCATTCATTTGCTTCTGAACATGGAATGCGAATTCTTGGTCCCAATATATTCGGACATTATTCCGCTAAAGTATCGTTAAATGCAACCTTGGTCCGACTGTTATTCCTAAAGGAAATGTTGCAATTATTACACAAAGTGGCGCTTTGGGAGTTGCCATGATTGGTAAAACGGCCGTACAAAATATCGGATTATCGTCAATTATTTCTGTAGGAAATAAATCAGATATTGATGAAGCAGATTTAGTTGAATATTTAGTCAAGCAGGATGATACAAAAAGCATCTTAATGTATATTGAAGGTATACAAAAAGGTGAACGATTAGTAAATGTCCTGAAAGAAGCGACTAAGAAAAAACCAATTGTTGTCATTAAATCAGGACGATCCAAGCGAGGTGCTATAGCTGCCGCATCTCATACCGGTTCTTTGGCGGGAGCAGATGAAATATTTGATGCAATCATGCGGCAATGCGGAGTGTTAAGAGCTGAAAATATTCAACAGGCTCTTGATTGGTGTAAATATCTATCAAAAGCTCCAATTCCCACAGGTGAAAATACAGTTATTATCACTAATGGGGGAGGTGTAGGAGTGTTAACTACGGATGCCTGTGAGAAATACAATATTAGGTTATTTGATGATACTGCTTATCTAAATCATTTATTCTCAGATGTTACGCATGGGTTTGGATCTACAAAAAATCCAATTGATCTAACTGGTGAGGCAACTTCTGCGGAATATGAACATGCTTTAGAAGTAGCCTTAAAAGACAAGCAAATAAATGCAGTTTTAGCTCTGTTTTGTGAGACAGCGATGATTGATGCAAATTCATTATCTAGTATGATCAGAACTGTTTATGAAAAATACAAAAAAAAGGAAAAACCGATCATTTTTTCTATATTTGGAGGAGAAATAACGGAAAATGTAATTACTACTCTTTCAAAGGATAATGTACCTGTTTTTCGTGATGTATATGATGCAGTATCATGTTTAGGCGTATCCTACACGCAATTCCGTTATGTTCAAGTAGTGGATGGCGAAGAAAGGGTACCAAAAGTATCTATTGATAAAATATCAACAATTGTTAACAAAGCTTTGAGTGATGGCAGAGAATTTCTATTAGCAGATGAAGGACAGGAGTTATTAAATATTGCGGGATTATCAGGCCCTAAAAGCGGAATTGCACGGAATATAAAGCAAGCTGTTGAAATTGCTGAGGATATTGGTTATCCGGTTGTGATGAAAGTTGTGTCTAGAGATATCTTGCATAAAAGTGATGTGGGTGGAGTACTATTGGATTTAGATAATAAAGAAGAAGTATTGGACGCATATCAAACGATTATACATAATTGCAAAGTTTTTAAATCAAATGCTGTTATAGATGGAATTGAGGTTGTTGAGCAGGTTAAACCCGGTACGGAAGTGATCATCGGTGGAAGAAGGGACAAAGCATTTGGTCCAATAATAATGTTTGGGTTAGGCGGTATTTATGTTGAAGTTATAAAAGATGTTTCTTTCAGGGCGCTACCGGTTAGTTATCGTGAAACGCGGTTAATGGTTAAAGAAATTAAGTCGTTCCCACTCTTATTAGGTGTTCGTGGAGAACCACGAAAGGATATTGAAAAAATTATTAATACAATTTATAGAGTTGGGTATATATTGCAAAATTGTCCAAGGATCACAGACATCGAGGTTAATCCTTTAATGGTGTATGAACAAGGAAATGGAGTTAAGGCAGTAGATATTAGAGTTATGTTATCAGAAAGTGAAGGAAAGAATTAAGGAAAAAACCATCAAGGTTTTAAAAACCTTGATGGTTTCAATTTAAAAGGAAAAGATAATGAAAAAAATTATTTTTACATCTTTAAATAAAAACGCTGGTAAAACCGGTATAATAATTGGTTTAGGGAAAGCTATAAATCAGAAGATTGGTTATCTAAAACCATTTGGTGACCGGTTGCTCTATCGGAAAAAGCGGTTATGGGATTATGATTCTGCTGTAATCTCAAAGATATTCAATATTGAAGAAAGTCCTGAGGGAATGACTTTGGGCTTTGACCATTCAAAGTTGAGATATATGTACGATGAAACTAATATAATAGAAAAAATTAAATCCTTGATAACCGAAGTCTCATCGGATACCGACGTATTGTTTATCGAAAGTGGCAAAAACATTATGCATGGTGTGACCGTAAACTTAGATGCTCTGACAATTGCTAAAGCCGCTGATGCAAAATTGATTGTAGTGGTCAGTGGAGATAGCGATGACATTGCTGATGAGCTCCTCTATTTTAAACAACACACAAGCTTAAAAGGAATAGATTTTGCCGGTGTTGTAGTTAATAAAGTTAAGGATGTAGATGATTTTAAAATGGTTTATGAAGACATTTTACATAAAATTGAAATCAAAATACTTGGCATTATTCCATTTGAAGCTGAATTAACATATCCATCAATTCAATTAATCTCAGATATGCTAATGGCAAAAGTAATTTCAGGTGAAAAGGCATTGGATCAAGTTGTAAGAGAAGTATTTGTTGGCGCTATGTCAGGCGATGCTGCACAACGACTTGAAAAGTTTAAAAATAAAAATAAACTGATCATAACTTCCGGAGATAGATCCGATATGATATTAGCAGCGATAGAAACGCAGTGTGTTGGAATAATATTGACTAATAATATTCTTCCGCAACCTAATATTATTGCCTTAGCGTCTGAAAAGGAAGTTCCTTTATTGTTAGTACATACCGATACTCACAAAGTAGCCAAAAAAATTGATCAGATGGTACCATTAGTAGATTCCACTGATATGAAAAAAATTGGGATATTGGAAGATTCGATTAAGAATTACACTACGCTCGTTGATTTAATGTAAATATTGTGATAAACTTTGCGAAAGTTATATTTACATAACCTTGCGAAGGTTCTTCATTGAAAAATTAAATACATTTAAATTAATAATTTCTTGACTCGATAAACCTTCGCAAGGTTAGATGTAATTGAGACGTAAAATATTACGTCTCTACAAATAAAAAAGGCTCCAATCGGAGCCTTTTTTTATTAATTAAATGTACTTTTTATAAAGCTAGATCAAGTCCGAGTCTCAAAATACCGAATCCATAACCAAGTTCAGCAACAGCAGCTAAGGCTGGTGTAAAGAAATAGCGTGCACCAATAGCAGAACCTGTTACTACACCTCCATATGTTGGTGTTCTGTAATCATAACCTTCAATACCGTCATATTTAACTTTACCGGCATTATATCCGAGACTAAATTTAACATAAGTGTCAATTTTTTCGTTTTTTAATACATCGGCATGATAAAATACGTCACCCATAATAATAATATTGGTATATTTCCAATTGTAACCATAATATCCTGATTTATATGAGGAATATCCAAAAGATGCACCCAATCCCAAGCTAGCGGGTATGTCACCTAAATTTAAGAAATCGTTTTGCATTACGTATTCAAGTCCACCACCAAACCCTACACCAGCGCCATATGAACCAAGACCTATTCTGCCACCTACAAATTTATCTCCTTTTTGCGGTAATGCACCTTGTGCAAATATCATGGTGGAGGCAAAAACAACTATGAACAACACCGTACTTATTTTTTTCATTTAATTACTCCAGTTAATTTTTTAGTTGATTAATTATATACAATGCTACAATAATTTCTATAATAGTATCAAGTACTATA
>JAHJCW010000141.1 GCA_018812885.1 bacterium
CTAAAGATTGGACGGCAGCTTCAATTAATATTTCCTCTGTAACACCAATTGTACGTCCTTGTTTTTTGAGATAGTGTTTGCCGGCTAATAATATTGCATCTAAAGGTATAAGACCCACTAACTCGCTACCGGTAACACGTACACCGCGTTCGTTTGCTAATTCACAAGCTTTGTCAAACACATCATGAATAGTTGAATTTTTATATTTTGTAAAATTGATTGAGATTTGCGCCCTTTTAAATGTATCAATATACCAGCCAATTGCTTTTACATCTTTGAAAAAACCCGGTTTCTTGGTAGCCTTACCGATAAGACTCTCCTCAGAATATCCAAATGATTTCCATATTTCATTCATATCGCAGGAATGATTATCAGTACAATGGTTCTTTAATTTATCTACAGTTGTAAAAGTCTGCTCACAATAAATGCATGGATAGCTATTTGCAGCATATCGTAAAATTTCACCATCCAAAAGATTTTTAGAAAATGGATTTGAAACTCGAGCTGACCTTCCCGTTTCTCGCAATTCAAATGCAATATCATCGGCAAGACGTTTATCTATGGTATTTAAATTAATATTATACGCTATCAGGAATTCACGTCCACCCATAACCGTTGCACCTGCCTGTGGATGGAATTTTACAGGACCAAAATCAGGTTTCCAATGCGGATCTTTCAATTTTTCAGCTAAACCCTCGTATTCCCCTTGTCTAATTTTTGCTAAATTGATTCTATCAGGTTTTTGCGCAGAATATTCATAAATATACACAGGTATACCAAGTTCTTCCCCAACGCGTTGACCGACTTGTTTTGATAACTCAACACAGTCCTCCATTGTTACTCCACTTACAGGAATAAACGGGCAAACATCGGTCGCACCCATTCGGGGGTGAGTACCTTTTTGTTGTCGCATATCAATTACTTGACTGGCAGTTTTAATCGCTTGGAAGGCTGCTTCAGCGACGGCATCTGGAACTCCAACAAGTGTAACAACAGTACGATTAGTATCCTTCCCGGGATCTACGTCAAGAAGCGTTACGCCTTCAACTTTTTTAATTGAATCAGTAATTTGGTTGATTTTATTTATATCACGTCCTTCGCTAAAATTAGGAACGCATTCGATTAATTTTTGCATTTGTATACCTTAATTATTAATTAACTACACGTTGTAAATACACCATTAATAAAATAATGGCAATTAACATTACAATTAACCATAAAAATGATCGCCGTGGTTGACGGCGGGGAATTATTCTTCTAAAATATGATTCTCTTGCCATCAATAAATACCAAATGTAAATAGTTTTAGAAAAATTGTCATGATTGGAGAAATTATTACCGAAAATATGTTAAATCTCGTGAACATACTTATTAGGATAAGACCAAAGAGAACGCGTGGACCGTAATACTCAAACTTAGCTAATTCAGTATGGTATTTATATGGAATGAGTCCTTCCAGGATACGCGAGCCATCAAGCGGTGGAATTGGGATAAAATTAAAAATCGCCAATACAAGATTTATTTGCAAACTCATTATTAGAACCATTATCAAAGGTGATTGACTACCAATGATTCCCAATCTAAGTAATATGCTAAGTAATACTCCGCTTATAAATGCTAAAATTAAATTTGATACGGGACCCGCTAAGGATATCCACATCATATCCCGTTTTGGATTGTGTAAGTTTCGTGGATTGACCGGTACCGGCTTAGCCCAGCCAAATCCCATAAAATATAGTGCCAACGAACCAAACATATCGAGATGAGCCATTGGATTCAATGTTAGTCTTCCGGCGTATCTTGCTGTTTGATCACCGAATCTACTTGCAACCCAACCATGTGAAAATTCATGGAATGAAAGTGCAAATATTATTACCGGAATCAGTATTACCTGTACAGCAGGATCTAATGCATAAATTCCCATATTACCACCTTGGATGAAATGTTCTGTGAACTTCTTTTAGATATTCCTTATCTAAATGAGTATAAATCTGTGTGGTGGAAATATC
>JAHJCW010000142.1 GCA_018812885.1 bacterium
ATAATTAAGGTCTTTAAAATTGACGAAATAAGTGAGAAGCTTCCATTCCTTTTTATTTTATTCCACATGGTTAAGACAAATAAAAATATCGAGATAGTAATTATTCCAGTCGAAAGCAAGCCTATTGTAACTCCGGGCCATAGTGGTGTTAATTGTACAATTTCTCGTATTGCACGCACATATACAATGAAACCGAATACAATTGAAGCGCTAAACAAATTCCAGCGTGGTATGGGTGATTTCCAATAATAAAGGACAACAACGACTATTACTATTAAATAGACAAGACCAGATAATTGTAGAGGATAATTAACACTATAAATCCAAAATAAAAGTACTACAATGCTTCCGGCTATTAGATGTAAGATGTAATTTAATTGAAGGAATTGCCGTGTTACGTTGCCGCTATTTACGACCTTATCTACAGCTGTAAAAAAAAGCGGATAAAGCATCGCAAATCCGATTAATATCAAATTCAGAGATGTGGTGAAAGTGCTCATTATTATTTAATAAAAATATTTAGCAATGCCTCAATTTAGATTTTTAATAACTTTTTCTGCTATGGAATTATAGATTTCACTTATCGGTGATTTGGGATTCGATAAAACAATCGGTTCACCGGAATCTGTTGAATCAACAATTTCTCCTGATATTGGAATCACGCCCAATAGTGGAACACCCAATCGTTTACTTTCAGCTATGCCACCACCACGTTTGAATATATCATATCGGATGGAAAATTTACCGTCTTTATCAGTTTCAACATTTTCTTTTCCTGTGATAGCAATTTTTACATGCGCGGGCTTACCCTCGCTTGTTGAAGCGCTGCCTTCAATAACTAGTCCTGACATATTCTCCACAACACCCAAAACAAGTGTTTCAACCTTTCTGAACATGTCAGCACTTTTGCGAACATCGGCTAAGGCAATATCTTGCGGAGTGGTGACAATTAATGCACCACTAATATCTAACTGCTGTGTTAAAGTTAATTGAACATCTCCGGTACCGGGAGGAAGATCACAAATTAAATAATCCAAATCACCCCATTCTACATCACTGAAGAACTGCTCAGTCATTTTAGCAACCATCGGACCGCGCCAAATTACTGGCGTATCATTACCGCTGATAAATCCAAAACTCATTATTTTCATTCCGTACTGCTCAAGCGGAACTAATTTTCTGTTCTGTGTAACGTGTGGCATATCATGAATGCCCAAAATAATTGGTAAGGATGGACCATAAATATCTAGATCAAGTAAGCCAACCTTATTACCTTTTTGCTTTAATGCAGCTGCTAAATTCGCCGCCACTGTAGATTTACCTACACCCCCTTTCCCACTAGCCACAGCAATGATATGTTTTATATTCCCATTTAGTTTTACGCGTTGCTGTACGGACTTTTGTTCAGCCTGTTGTTTTACTTCCGGTCTTGTATCATCGGATTTTGAATCAATCTTTATCTTATCAAATTGAGAAACAGCTTCTAAATTGTGTCGAACATTGTCAATAATTTCTTGTTTTACCTTTTCATTTTGAGTTGGAATCTTTAATTCCACAGATATGTTCTTTTCAACAATTTCAATTTTGTCAATAATTCCAAATGAAATAATATTACGGCTAAATCCCGGATACTTAATTGTTTTTAACAATTCTAATACTTCTGCTTTATTCATAATACGATATTTTATATGTAGAAAAACGGTTGTTTAAAAAACAACCGTTTTTCCATTATTTATTGTAGCTATTGATTATCCGTCGTAATCGCGGCCAAAAAAGTCATAGTTATATTTGATATACTTTTCCCACTCGGCTGGTACCTCACTTTCTTCAAAAATTGCTTCGACCGGACATTCCGGTTCGCAAGCGCCGCAATCAATGCATTCTTCAGGATCGATGTAAAGCTGTTTACCAGTTGGGTCAAAACCATCTTCTTTGGCTTCGGCACCTGAGCCGGTTGGATCATCGGGCCCGTGAATGCAATCAACGGGACAAACTTCTACGCAAGCAGTGTCACAAGTACCTACGCAAGGGTCAGCAATAATATATGCCATTCTAATCTCCTGTAATAAATCTTGTTAATAATAATAAACTACAAAATATATTTAGTAGTTCCGTTCTTAAATTACAATTTTATATATAAATTATGGAAATCCTTTTAGTGTAATTTCTTGTGAATTATTTTAATAAAATGATGAAGCAACGAAATATCAGTTTACTTTGGTTGGCTCAAGTTATTTCCGCCGCAGGCGATGCGCTTTATCAAATCGCACTTTTATGGTTAGTGCTTGATATAACCGGTTCTACAACGACTACTGGGTTAATCGCAATGGCGGCTTTCTTGCCGGCCATGTTGTTCGGATTATATGCCGGTGTTATCGCCGATAAATACAACCGCAAACTAATCATGATCTTCTCGAACCTCAGTCAAGCACTTACTGTAATTATAATACCAATAATTTTGTATTTCGGTTATGAAAATATGCTGCTAATCGGAATATTGGCTTTCATAAGAGCAAGTTTTAGCACATTCTTCCCACCGGCGCTCAACGCTTTAGTTCCAATGATCACATCAAAAGACCGTTTAGTTAGAGTTAACTCTATCTTGGCAACATCAAGTCAATTGGCGTATTTAATTGGCCCCCTGGTTGCAGGATTGATTTTAAGTATCGTGTCTATACCATATTTATTTGTAATTGATAGTGCTTCATTTTTAATTGCAATAATTATTCTACTTTTTATTGTTCTGCCTCTAAAAATTAGGTCGCCTGAAAAACAGCTTAACTCAATCCAAGAAATATTCAGTGGAATCCAATACGCAAAAAAG
Organism: bacterium; assembly: GCA_018812885.1. Classification (GTDB taxonomy): domain Bacteria; phylum Fidelibacterota; class Marinisomatia; order Marinisomatales; family JAHJCW01; genus JAHJCW01. The sequence continues at coordinate 2,825 of JAHJCW010000142.1, forward strand.
AACAAACCGCTAGGGCTACTTTTTATCCTTACAATAATTAATAATTTTTTTATTATGGGTCCGGCTTTTATAGGTATGCTGATCCTAGTAAAAGATACACTTGGAGGGACTGCCAGTCAATATGCTTTTGTAGAAGCAGGCTTGGCATTTGGAATGTTGATAGGATCAGTTTTTGTTTACCGTATTGGGAATCGTATAAATATCGGA
>JAHJCW010000143.1 GCA_018812885.1 bacterium
AATTCCCTCCGCATTGTTGGAGAAACAATACACAATTCCTTGGATTGATCTAATACAACACAATATTGATGAGATCTACGAAGGCAAATCCGATATCAATCCTTATGGCGCAACCAATAAATCGGAATTCTTTGCGGTGATAAGTGAATATTTCTTTGAACGACCTGAATTATTGAAAGCCAAACATCCTAAGTTATACGAATTATTGGAAGAAATCTTCAATCAGGAAATGACATCAAAAGTATTAAAGAAAAAATCAAAAAATATTGGCAGAAACGATCCCTGTCCTTGCGGCAGCGGAGAAAAATTCAAAAGATGCTGTGGAAAAGAGCATTATAAGTAATAGGAGTTATAAATGGAAGGATTAACAGCAATTCATATTATTATTTTTAGTATTTTAAGTATTCCTATATTCCTCTTTTCCAGACGTACAATTTTTAATGTAAAAAGTCATGGATTTTACCGCTTCTTTAGTTGGGAATGTATTTTGTGGTTATTAATAAATAATTATAGGTATTGGTTTTTTAATCCATTAAGTACTAAACAGATACTTTCATGGCTATTATTGATTTATTCATTAGTGCTAGTAATATTTGGTTTTTTGTTAATGAAAAATATGGGAAAACCTCAAGATAACCGAAAAAATAATGAATTATTTAAATTTGAAAAGACCACAGAATTAATTGAAACAGGACTTTTCAAATATATTCGCCATCCAATGTACGGTTCATTATTATTTTTGACTTGGGGAATATTTTTTAAGAATACAACAAATGTGCTTTTAATAGTATCCCTAATTTCGTCAGTTTTACTTTATGTAACTGCTAAGATCGAGGAAAAGGAAAATATTGAATTCTTCGGGGAAGATTATAGTGATTATATGAAAAGAAGTAAAATGTTTATTCCTTTCATTTTTTAAAATGCAGTATAGTAAGGAATAATATACATTGAAAAATTTTCGTGTATATGGAAACCCGCCTTATCCTGTTGCCGTGATACACGGTGGTCCTGGTGCCGCAGGTGAAGTTGCTCAGGTTGCTAAAGAACTATCTAATGAATTTGGTGTTCTTGAACCACTCCAGACAACTGATACTATAGAAGGACAGATTGCCGAATTAAAATACGTTTTAGATATAAATGCTAAGTTACCAATTACATTGATCGGATTTTCTTGGGGGGGCTTGGTTATGTTATATTTTTACTGGAAAATATCCTGATTTAATAAAAAAATTGATTCTTATCAGTAGTGGTCCATTTGAGGAAAAATATGCAGCAGACATAGAAAATATTAGAATGAATAGATTGTCAGCGGGTGAGAGAATTGAAGTTGATTCATTATATCAAAAGTTAAATAATGATGAAATAACTAACACAGCTGATGTGTTCCAACGCTTTGGTGAATTATTTTCAAAAGCTGATGCTTATAACCCAATGAAAGATAATTCTGATGAAATCAATTACGATTTTAATATTTATAATAGTGTATGGAACGAAGCAGCTAAAATGCGGAAAAGTGGTTCACTCCTCAAGATTGGCAAGCAGATAAAATGCCCGGTAGTTGCCATGCATGGTGATTACGATCCACATCCCTCTAAAGGTGTGCAAAAGCCGCTATCGAAAATGTTAAATGATTTTCGATTTATATTAATTGAAAATTGTGGTCATAAGCCATGGCTTGAAAAACAAGCGAAAGATAAATTTTACAAAATTCTTAAAATGGAAATTATATAGTAAATTTTAACATCATATTTTGAATAATAAGGAGTTGAAAAATGGAAAATGGAAGAATTGCCGTACCTTCAAATGGAACCGGAGGATTGAATAGCACAAGGTCAGGTCATTTTGGTCATTGTGATGTCTTTACCTTGGTAGATGTTGAAAATGGTAATATCAAAAATGAATCTACAGTATCAAATCAGGAGCATGGGCATGGTGGTTGCATGGTACCCGTAAATCTATTAGCCTGGCATGCTGTAAATGCATTGATTGTCGGTGGAATTGGCAGGCGTCCTCTTGAAGGATTTGCCCAAGTCGGGATAGATGTTTATTTTGACTCGGTCAATCCGGACGTTAAGACTGTTGTAGAAAATTTAATTGCGAATAAATTAGAAAAAATCTCGTTGGATCAAACCTGTGGTGGCGGGGGAGATTGTCACTAAATCATAATTAAATGACTAAAAAATAAATGCTTGTGAAAAAAGAAAGTAGTACTGCTCACAGTCCGTATATACCTGCCTCAGAAAGTCCTTTAGAATTCACATTAAAAGCTGTAATTACCGGAATAATATTTGGAATTTTATTCGGAGCAGCAAATGCTTATCTTGGTTTGCGTGCCGGATTAACGATATCAACATCAATTCCGGTTGCGGTAATGACGGTAGCGGCATTTAGGGCATTGAGTACAATTGGTAAAAATGGCACAATCTTGGAAGCCAACATTTCTCAAACGGTCGGTTCGGCATCAAGCTCGCTCGCAAGCGGAGTAATTTTCACGTTACCGGCATTATTCCTATGGGGATTTGATCCGTCATTAGTCCAAATGACCCTTTTAGCGATGTTTGGTGGCATGCTTGGCATCTTGTTCATGATTCCGCTAAGGCGCTTCTTAATCGAGCGTGAGCACGGTATATTGCCCTATCCTGAAGGCACTGCTTGTGCCGAAGTACTTATCGCAAGCGAAGTCGGCGGAAGCCGTGCTAAAAATGTATTCATAGGTCTTGGAGCTGGAGCATTTTTCAAATTTATTTTTAGCTGGTTAAAGTTATTTCCAAGCGATATTCATTTTAAAATACCTTTTTTAAGAAAAGGGGAATTAGCAGTTGATATGTCCGCTGCCTTATTTGGTGTAGGATATATTCTTGGTCCTCGCATATCGACAATAATGGTCGGCGGTAGTTTGCTTTCATGGGTAATAATAATTCCGGTTATTGCATATTGGGGGACAGGACAAACCATACCGCTCTATCCTGAAGCATCCATGCTAATAAATGACATGAGCGCGAGTTTAATTTGGACGCGTTATGTAAGATATATTGGAGCAGGCGCTGTAGCAGCGGGTGGAATAATTACTTTAATAAAAAGTATTCCCACTATGCTCGAAAGTTTTAGAATAGGAGCAAAACAGTTTAAAAACAGATTGGATAATGCATCAATAAAAATTCCACGGACAAGTCAAGACATACCGCTGCAATATGTTCTATATGGTGTAATATTTATTATAGTAGGCATGACGGTAGTACCGTACGTTTTTGGACCAATTACTAACATTGGAATGAAATTTATCGGTGCCATACTTATTGTCATATTTGCTTTCTTCTTTGTAACTGTATCATCTAGAATAGTTGGACTTGTTGGCGTCACTTCAAATCCTACTTCAGGTATGACAATCGCCACATTGTTAGGCACAAGTGCCATATTTCTTGCTCTTGGATGGACAGGAGATATCGGTAAGACAGCAGCTATAACAGTGGGTTGTGTGGTCGCTATTGCGGCATCAATTGCGGGAGATACATCACAAGATCTAAAAACCGGGTTTCTACTTGGGGCTACTCCTAAAAAGCAACAAATTGGAGAATTACTTGGTGCTTTTACATCAGCAACCTTTGTGTGTTTATCTGTAATTCTTTTGGATAAAGCATACGGTTTTGGTACCGTAGAATTACCGGCTCCACAGGCCACTTTAATGAAATTGGTGATTGAAGGTGTTCTCGATAACGCGTTACCTTGGGCATTGGTTGGAATAGGAGTTGTAATAGCCCTTGTAGTTGAATTAATGCATATTCCTAGCTTGCCATTTGCAGTTGGTGTATATCTACCGGTTGCAACTATGATGACAGTATTTTTAGGAGGTTTGTTGAGGCATTTTATGGAAAAAACATCTAAATCCGATGAGGAAAAGGATAAGCGACGTGAACACGGAATATTGTTTGGTTCTGGCTTAGTTGGGGGTGAGGGATTGCTTGGAGTTGCAATAGCGGGAGTTGCGTTCTATTACGGACGGGCACCGCGCGGAATTGGCGAAGAGTGGGCAGGAGCTTTTGCCCCATTTTTGGGATTAACTGCATTTGGATTATTGGCATACATCTTTATTAATCGTATAAAATCCACAAAATAGAATTTTATGATGGATGATAATTCCATTAGAGCAATAATTCATTTAGATCTTGATGCTTTTTTCTGCTCGGTAGAAGTGCTTAATAATCCTAAACTTAGCGGTAAACCAATTGTCGTTGGCGGGAAACCTGAACAGCGCGGTGTAGTTGCTGCAGCTTCATATCCGGCGAGGAAATTTGGTATTCATTCGGCTATGCCAATGAGCAGAGCAATGCGATTGTGCAAAGAACTAATAATCCTACCGCCCAATTTTAAGTCATACAGAACATATTCCATGATTGTGATGAAAATATTAGAACAAGAAGCTGACCTAGTTGAGCAAATTAGTGTTGATGAAGCGTTTATGGATGTTACCTCCCGAATTTCTGATTGGAACGAAGCGGTAAATATTGCCAAGAAGCTACAGAATAAGTTATCTGCCAATATTGGATTGTCCTCTTCAATTGGTGTGGCAACGAATAAAATGATAGCAAAAATAGCTTCCGATTACGATAAACCAAATGGACTAACCATAGTAATGCCGGGAGAGGAAAAATCGTTCCTGTTTCCTTTGAAACCGCTAAAAATATCCGGCATTGGTCCAAAAATAGCAGAAAAATTATCTGAAATGAACGTCAATACAATCAGAGATTTATCTAAGATCCCACATAATATATTAGAAGCAAAATTTGGGAAAATCGGTATTGTGATGGCACAGTGGGCACAAGGTATCGACAATCGACCAGTACAAGTATCAAGAGAAATAAAATCAATAAGTAATGAGCGAACTTTTGCTAAGGATATCAGTTCAAAAAATGAATTGATAATGATATTAACGCAATTATGTGAAAAAGTTGTTAACCGATTAACAGATAATAAACTAAAAGTAAAAAGAGTATTTATTAAACTTAGGTATTATGATTTTGATACACACACAACTCAAAGATCGCTATCGGAGCCAACCGATTCACTTGATATAATTATAGATGTGGCAAAGGAATTGTTTACATTCGCTTGGACAGATAAAAAACCAATTCGTTTGCTGGGAGTAGGAGTAAGTAATTTTGATGATGAGAAGTCAGGGCAAACAGAGCTTTTCTACAATGTTTCACGCAAAGCCGCTATTACTGACTAAAAAGAAGAGAGGGATAATGGGAGAAATGTTGAATGTTGAGTTTTAAATTTTGAATTAAAAAATGAAAGAATTAATGCAAAAAACCGGACTACTAATCTCTAACCCCTGATTTTTGAACCCTGAAAATTAATGAAAGATAAAATTGTATATTCCACTGACCCGGATTTTTTGATTCACAACGAAATAAACGAAATAAACGAAAAATTATTATCGGAAGAACAAAATCTTAGAATATGGTTGGAAAAACGTCCGGGGAATAAAATTGTTAGTATTATTCGAGGATTTATTGGAACTGAGAGTGAATTAAAAGATTTAAGTAAATTAGTGAAAAAACGGTGTAGCGTAGGTGGCTCGGTGAAAGCCGGAGAGATAATTATTCAAACAAAAGATAGACAAAAATTGTTGCAAATACTAAATAATTTAGGTTATTTTGCAAAATTGAGTGGTGGATAAAAATTTAAATGACGTTAAAAAAGGATAAAACATGAAGTATAAAACAATTAGCATATTAATAATTTTACTAATATCATCTTTCACTTTTTTAAAAGCAGGAGACAAAAAAAGTGCTACAT
>JAHJCW010000144.1 GCA_018812885.1 bacterium
AAACGGACGTCGCTTTTCAATAAACATGAAGCACTTGGAGCAAAAATAGTGCCGTTTGCCGGATATGAAATGCCCCTGCAGTACGAGGGGGTAATTAAGGAGCATCTCGCTGTGAGAACTACCGCTGGTGCGTTTGATGTAAGTCACATGGGCGAGTTCATTGTTAAAGGTAAAAACGCAGAATTTTTTTTAAACTTTGTTACAATAAATGATGTAACTAAAATAGAAATTGGACAAGCACAGTATTCTGCGATGTGTTATGATGATGGCGGAATTATTGACGATCTATTAATTTACCGTTATAAAGACTATTATATGCTAGTCGTCAATGCTTCTAATATCGATAAAGATTTTAAATGGTTAAACGAGCATCTATTTGATGATGTAATATTAGAAAATCATAGTGATAAAATCAGTTTGATTGCGTTGCAAGGTCCCAAATCAAGAGAAATATTAACAAAAATTTCAAAACCTGATATCAACAATTTGCCATTTTACTATTTCTTAGAAGGCAAGGTTGCAGGGTGTGATGTCACAATTGCACGCACCGGTTATACCGGCGAGTTAGGATTTGAGATTTACGGCAACAATAAAGATATTCCTAAAGTATGGGACGCATTATTTAATATCGGTAAACCGATGGGATTAGTACCTGCCGGACTAGCTGCGCGTGATACATTGCGCTTAGAGATGAAATTTTGCTTATATGGTAATGATATTGATAAAACTACGCATCCTTACGAAGCGGGATTGGGTTGGATCACAAAGGTGGATAAAGGGAATTTTATTGGTCGAGAAGCAATATTGGAACGCAAAGAAAATTTAATTCGAAGATTAGTGTGTGTTGAAATGCTTGATAGGGCAATTCCACGCCATGGGTATGAGATATTTGTTGGTGAAGAAAAAGTGGGATATTTCACAAGCGGTGGGCAATCACCATCATTGCAAAAAGGTATTGGTCTAGCTTATATTGATCGGTCGTATGCAAAATCGGAAACCGAAATTGAAGTTGAAATACGAGACATGAGGAAAAAAGCAATAATTGTTAAACCACCATTTTATAAGGATGGAACATCTCTAAATTAAATTATTTCAATGCTGATAGAATATAAATTATGAAAGACAAGAGAATTGAAATTACTGGCATATTATTGATAGCTGTTTCAGTATTTGTAATAATTAGCTTAATTGGTTATAGTCCGTTTGAAGAGCCGAAAATTTCACCCAATGTTCAAATTCAAAATCCAATGGGAATAATTGGAATTTATGCATCGCACTTTCTTATTAAAATTGCTATCGGATATGTGTCAATATTATTGCCTGTCCTAGGGATATTTTGGGGTTGGTGGCTTATTGGTAAGAAGAAGATCAACAAATTAGCAAGAACAACTTTGTTTATCTTATTCGGTATGTTTTTACTATCAATAAGTTTAGGATTATTTGGTTTAATTAATACCAAGGAGTCAGTTCATTCTTATTTAATTGCCGGTTTGGTCGGGAATGTTGTTGCACAATTCTTAGTAGATTTTTTAGGCAAGATTGGATCATCGATTATTGTAATAGCGACGTGGCTGATATTAATTCGTGGATATTTTTCTTGGAATTATTACGATGCCTTTAACAAGTTGATTGGGAATCGATATCAACTTTGGAAGAAACACCGGAAATTAAAAAGAGAAAAAGAAAAACATACAAAAAAATTGCTCTCTAAAATAGAAGAACGGACAAAAAAAGAAGAAGAAACTCAAGAAAATGATTCGTTACAAAAACCGGTTGAAACTGAATCATCAGAAATACAGAAACCTAAACAGGAGTCGTTTCTATCAAAATTTAAATTAAGAGATAAGCCAAAGGAAGCGGTTGCAGCAGCTAAAACGAGCACGTCATCCGATAAATCAACTGAATTTCCTGAGCCAATATTATTTAATACAGAGAAAATTGAGGTTGGTGAAATTGTCCATGAAAAAGAGGTAATACTGGATAATCAAGAAGACAGAAAGGCGCCGCGTAAAGAATACCAATTACCATATACTGATTTACTTATAGACCCTGAGGTAAAGGATTTCACAATTAGTAAAACAGAATTATTGAAAAGAGCCGATTTCTTAGCACAATCATTAGCAACATTTGGTGTTGAAGGAAAAGTTGTAAACGTTTCACCGGGACCGGTTATCACACTTTTTGAAGTCGAACCGGCAGAAGGTGTTCGAGTAAATAAATTTGTTCAATTATCGGATGATTTAGCAAGAGTAATGGAAGCTAGCAGAGTGCGGGTAATAGCACCAATACCAGGTAAATCATCAGTTGGTATAGAAATTCCAAATCCTAATCCTGAGATGGTTCATTTTAAATCGGCTGTGAATTCTCAGAAATTTGCAAATAGTAAATCATTATTAAGTTTAGCAATTGGCAAAGCTACTACCGGAGAAATTGCAACTTTAGACTTAATAGCGATGCCCCATTTACTAATTGCAGGTACGACCGGATCGGGCAAATCGGTTTGTTTGAATATTATTATTTGCAGCATATTATATCGGGCAAAGCCGGATGAAGTAAAATTTCTGATCATTGATCCTAAAAAGGTTGAGATGACGCTCTATAAGGCATTAGAAGGTTATCATTTACTCGGTACTGAAGATTTTGATGAATCAATTGTTACCACGACTGATAACGCTGTACTGGCGTTACGAGCGCTTGAAAAGGAAATGGATCGGCGGTATGATGTTTTGGCCGACGCGGTAGTAAGAAACATAGACGAATACAATAACAAGATGAAGCGCATCAGTAAACCGATCTTACCTTATATAGTGTTAATTATTGATGAATTAGCTGATCTTATGATGTTGACCGCCAAAGACGTTGAAACTCCAATCGCTCGGTTAGCGCAATTATCTAGATCAGTTGGAATTCATTTAGTAATTGCAACCCAGAGACCATCAGTGGATGTAATTACAGGTGTGATAAAGGCAAATTTCCCTGCACGTATAGCTTTTCAGGTTGCCACTAAGATTGATTCACGCACAATTCTTGATGGAATGGGTGCTGAAAAGTTAATAGGTCGCGGTGATATGTTATATTTACAGCCCGGATCGTCAGAGCCTGTGCGTTTACATGGCGGATATATAACCATCGAAGAAATTGAGGCAATCATGGAGCATATATCATCTCAGCCAAAATCTGAGGAGTTAAAATTAGCAGGAGTTCGTGAAACAGCCAGTACAGATTTTACCCTTGATGAAGGATCTTCTGATGCGTTATTCAGAGAAGCAGTTGGTTTAGTCATAACTCACCAGCAAGGATCTATTTCATTATTACAAAGAAGATTGAAAGTTGGGTATGCTCGAGCGGCTCGCTTAATAGACCAAATGGAACAAGCGGGTATTGTAGGACCTTTTACCGGGAGTAAAGCAAGGGAAGTATTAGTTGATGAATCATATTTACAAATCATTGAATAAATTGTTAATTATAGTTTGCTTGGTTTCTATCGGATTTTCCGATAATAATTCTACCTTGCTTGATTCGGTCTCTATGGCATTGCATAAGGAAGGTGGAATATTAATAGATGCTACTATCGAGCAAGTCCAAGTTGAGAATGAGTGGACTGATTATATCACGGTTGAGATCGTTGATTCAACTAAATTCATTTTCATTGCAACGGAACAAATAATAAAAGTTGATGCAGATACAATTTATACATTTACACCAAATACAAATCAATTAGTAATAGATCATTATTACCGAAATGAATTTAATATGTTAAGTTTGCTCTCGGGTAATTTAAGTCAGATTAAATTAGGAGAAGTCCAAAAACGCATCAGGGATACTATTATTAATTTTACTATTCCGCAAATTGAATCACGCGGAAAAATTTGGATAAACTCAAAGACCTATTACCCTATTAGAATTGTATTGGAAGACGATTTAAACAATCATACTACTATTACAATAAATTCAATTAAACCACTAAGATTCCAAAATCAATATAAAAATTACACTGATAGCGGATGGGAGATAATCGATCTTCGTGAGTAAAGCTGTTAAATTTTCGATTGGTTTATTATTTAGCATTTTAGGTCTAGTTTATGCCTTTCGTCAATTTAACTGGAATGAGTTTATTGATTCATTGCGAGGTGTTAATTATTGGTATCTGATTGGTGCAATGGCAATCCAGCTAACAGCTGTTTGGTTACGTGCTCTAAGATGGAAGTGGCTTTTGTCTCCTATTAAAATTGTTCCTTTATGGACTACTTTTAATGCTACAATAATTGGTTATTTTGGTAACAGCGTTTTACCGGTACGCATGGGTGAATTATTACGTGCTTACATTGTCGCAAATAATAGTACCTTGTCAGTAGCACAAGTAATTGGATCATTAATTGTTGAAAGGATGCTTGATATCCTAGGAGTTGTGATTTTAGCTCTGATATTTTTATTAAATTTTGATATTATTGATATACCTAATTGGTTCATTTTCAGTATAGTATTAATTACTATAATATTATTTGGCATACTCTTTCTAATTAGTAGTAAAAAAAATAA
>JAHJCW010000145.1 GCA_018812885.1 bacterium
GATTCCCGCTAAAAATATAGCTACAACCAAACCCTTTCGCTGCCACCATAAAGCTGATAAGATAATAGGAATGTAAAAAAAGTGGGTAAAAACTATACCGCTGCCAATTATCGCATGAAAATAATAAGTGACACAGCAACAAATACAACAAAGGATAGTTATTAGCAGAATTTTGTACTTTTCTTCTTTTCCTTCAAATTTTAGACCCATTACCCGGCCTCCATTAATATTAATGAATAGATAATTTAAAATTTAATAACTAGGCCCTTAATTAGCGTCTGTCCGTGTTTGTTATTCCCATAGCACTTTAGGCACTTCAAATTTTAAAAATTCCACACTTTTGTACACTTAAGTTACTTAAGAAAATTATTTGAAACTTTGTTCCATTGCTTCTGTCCAATTTTAACTTGCCCCGAAGCTGATCTACTAATATTGACCAATTACAGTGCAAATCTCCCCAACTTGTTCCTATAAGTTATAATATTTTAATAATCAAGGTCATTCACCAATTAATTCTTTTATCTTTTTTTCATAGTCTTATAAGCTGCTTCAATAAGATCGGCAGCTTGTTTTGCGTCATTCGGATAAATTGAATATCCAAATGATAATTTTACATCAAGTTCTTTTTGAAATCTAGTACTCGATTTGGCAAGCATCTCTTCCAATTTAGACATTATAATTTGAATATTTTGTTCTGTTATATCTGAGAACAATACTACTTCATTCCTGCCTTTAATAAAGGAAAATTCACCCGGTGCTAATTGATCCTGAAATGCTTTGAGAATACCTTTAGGTATCCTAATTGCGTCTGCATCACCCAATTTGGTTTCTATTTCAGAATAATTATCCACTCTTACCAATAATAAGGATAATTTGATATGCTTTTTAGCAACTGCTCCTATTCCTTTTTCAATATTCTCAATAATGATTTCATCAGGATTATATTTTGGAAGTGTAAAGTAAAATCTGGATCCTTGATTAAGTTTGCTGTTAACCCAAATTTTACCATGATGTAATTTGATGATACCTTGACTAACTGATAATCCAAGCCCGGTACCCTTTTCAGCGGCTCTCACTACCTTACCAACTTGATGGAATCTGTCGAAAACTGTCCCAAGGTCTTTATGCTCGATGCCTTTGCCGGTATCTGCAACACAACATTCTACAACATTTTCCTTCTCCGTAATGAAAACCTCTATTTTGCCTTCCTCAGTAAATTTTAGGGCATTACCGATCAAATTCATTAATACTTGAATAATTCTATCATTATCTAAATATAGATTAATTGATTCTCGATTTGGTGTTAACTTCAATTTAATATTTTTACTTGCTACTTGATTCCCAAAAGATGAAACCACACTTTCCGCAAGCTTAACGATATCTACCATTTCGCGTTCGATTATAATTTTTTGTCCTTCTATTTTGGAGATGTCAAGCAGATTATTTATTATCCTTCCTAATCTATCCACGTCTTCCATAGCAGGATTGACAATATCCATTTGATCTTTATTCAGTTCTCCAAACAAACCGTCGCTTAATAGCGATAAGGATTCCCTAATGATTGTAAGCGGAGTCCTGAGTTCATGGGATACAGATGAGATGAACTCTGTTTTCATAATATCAGTTTGCTTTTGCTCTGATATATCACTAGCAATAATTGTTGCGGCAATCACCTTACCCTCTTTTCGCAAGACACTTATATTATTTTTATACCATACTACACTGTCATCAGTACTTAATCCAAGATTTTCAAAACTAAAGCTTTTTCCGGTATCAAATACTTTTTTTAAAGTATCTCTTGCTACTTCATGGAACTCGGATGGCATTAAGTCATAGATTGTTTTCCCAATAATATTTGTTGGTTCCTGCCCGGAGTAGCCATAATTGATAAAAGATATTATTCCCTGTCGATCAACTTGCGCTATTATATCAGGGCTATTATACACTATTGAGCGAAATTTTTCTTCATTCTCCTGCAATTTCATCCTCAATTCCACTCTTTCGGTAATATTTTCTATTAAGCCATCATAATGGATAACTTTCCCATTTTTATCTTTTACAACAACTGCTGTTACGGATCCAATAAATGTACTTCCATCTTTTCGGAGCAATCTTAATTCTTCGTTCTTAACAGAGCCTTTTTCCTGCAGTTTATCACTAAATAATTTCCGTGCGCCGGGAGAAACATATAAACTGGATGTAGTCGTTGCTAACATAGATTTCCGACTTTTAAAACCAAACATATCAAGCATAGCTTGGTTCACTTCTATAAATTTTCCTTTGGCACCCGGTGTATTTTGATAAATTCCAAGTGGTAGATTTTCTGTTAATGAACGATATTTTTCCTCATTCTCTTTTAGTGCTTTTTCCTTCTGCTTGCGCTCGGTTATGTCATGGTTAATTGACAATCCTGCATTTTCTCCCTTAAACTGTATTGAAGTAACAATTACTTCGGTCCAAAACTCTGTACCGTCCTTTCTCCTTTTCTTCTCAGTCGTCTTAACGGTTTCTCCTTGCCCCAGTCTTTCTTCCCAATCATCAGCTTTTATCTCTCCTGAGCCCGAAATATAAAGATCTTTAATGATATTCATCTTCAAGAGTTCTTTTCTAGTGTAGCCTGTTTGAATTTCGGCGCCGTGATTCACTTCCAGTATTTCGCCCCTGTTTTCCCCTCTAAGTTTTGTCACATATACGGCATCTCCCAAATCATTAAACAAACGCCTAAATCTTTCCTCACTTTGCTTTAATTCTACTTCATCCTTCTTACGGTCGGTAATGTCTCGCCAAACAGTGTGAAGTATTCGATTCTTTTTATCTGTAGAGATAGCAGTCAACAATACTTCAACAGGAAAAACCTCTCCATTAGCTCTTTTATGATCCCATTCAAAACGGTGACTACCATTTTCTAAGGCTATTTTCATCATTTCGTCAGCTTTTTCAGATGATAATCTCCCATCAGGTTGCATTTTTGGTGATAATTCTGAAGGATGCGTATTTAAGAATTCATCTTTATTTTTATAACGAAGCATATTAATTGTAGCCTGGTTACAATCCACAAACTTCTCATTAATAATAATTAAAACCGCATCTTTTGATTTTTCAAATAAATCTTTATATTTTTTCTCACTGTCCCGTAGTGCGTCTTCAGACCGTTTGCGATCAATAGCGATGGCCACTTGATCAGATACAGCCGAAAGTATCTCTAAATCCTGCATAGTATATAGATTGGGATCTACATAACTCTGAGTAGCAATTACTCCAATAACGTCATTTTTAATAATTAAAGGTACACCCATCCAAATTAGTGGCGTAGGACCCCATACACCTTTTTGGGCGTCTCGTTTTTCGAGTTCTTCTTTTTTCAATAAAATCGGCTTGCGCTGGGACACAACTAAACCGGTCAAGGAATCATTAGTATTAAAATTTGAGATCGATGAAAAATCATCATCAGTAGTGTCTACATGATATGGGAAATGCAGGGTGCGATTCTTGATATCTACAAGCGCAATAAAAAAATTGCTTACATCAATGATTTTGGCTAATAAATTATGAATGGTAAAATATAAATCATTTAAATTTTGTGTAACATTCACTGAATTCGAAATATTAATCAGAACATTTTTTACTTCTTCCGCCTTTTTTTGCTCGGTTATATCACTAACAGTTGCCTGCAAGAAAGTCTCATCTTTTAATTGAATTTTTATTAGTAAAACTGTAGCAGGAAATGATTCACCATTTATTCTTTTATGTGTCCATTTAAAAAAGTTTGAACCTTTAGTCATTGCCATTTCTATCATTTCTTTTGCTTTATCAGATGACAATCTTCCGTCAGGTTGTTTTTCCGGTGAAACATCCCATGGACCATATGTTAAGAATTCTTTAATACTTTTAACTTTAAACATTTTCAAAATGGCCGGATTTCCTGAAGTGAATTTCCAGGTTGGAGGATTGAGCGTCATTAAAGCATCATGAGCAGAATCAAATAATTTTCTAAATCGTTCTTCACTTGCTTGCAGCTTAGCTTCTGATCCTTTACGTTCAGTAATATCTTTAATTATAGCGGTTGTATGCCACTCTTTGCTTAGCATAAATGCAGATAAGGAAATTTCAACTGGAAACTCAGAGTTATCTTTCTTGAGTCCTGTCATTTCAAGAACATTTCCGACTGCTTTACCTTTACCAGTTTTTAAAAATCTTTCAAAACCTTTTTGAAAAGCTGCATAATATTTTGGTGGTGCAATTAACTTGTGTATTTCTTTACCAATAGCTTCTTTATAATTATATCCGAAAATTCTTTCGGCTGCATTATTCCAATACGATACCAAACCTTTGTTATCCATCATAATTATAGCATCAATTGCCGTCTCAGTTAACTTTTTAAATCTTACTTCGCTCTGATCCAATTTTTCTTGTGTTAATTTACGGTTTGTAATGTCATGGGCACTACCAAGTACCAGTTTTTTGTCACTAATAGTCACAGGACTTGTCATAATCTCTATAGATGCAAAACTTCCATCCTTTTTCTTCATAGAGAATTCATCAGGACCCGTATATTCACCTTTCCCGCTACGGGATAGTATTTCCGAGATGGTTTTTTGATCGCTCTTATCAATTAAATTTAATTCGATGAAATTTTTACCAAATAATTCCTCTGTTGAATATCCGGTTAGTTGATGGGACGCAAGATTCCCGTCAATAAAATTACCATTTAAGTCAATTAAAAAATACGCCACTGGTGCGTGGAAAAATATGGTCTTAAATCTATCTTCCCTGCTCTTTAGCACCCGTGCAATTTGTTTATGGGCACCAATCTCAAGCTCCATATTTTTGATATCTTGTATTAATTGCCAAGTTTTTGGCTTTGTTTTTTTTTCGTTATTGCTCATAAGCACACTCTTAGTGTTTATCCAAAACTATTTTGAACTGTTTTTAAATTGCACAAATTGTTGATTTTAACCGAAATATATTTTAAATCCACTATAGCGATATTTAATATGTTTCTAATGATTTTTTCCTACACTAATCATCGCTGAAAAGCATATCTTTAGAATTAATCTTTGGTTTGCTTAATATAGTATTTATTTTTTCTATTAATACATCGCTATTAAATGGTTTTGATATGAAATCTTCTGCTCCCATTTCCATAACTTGTTTTTTTACTTCCGCGCTCGGGAATGCGGTAATAAATATTACGGGAATTTTGCTAGTCTTTGGCATGCCTTTTAGGATTTCATAGGCCTTGATACCTCCGCCAAGTGGCATTTTAATATCCAGTAAGATCATGTCCGGCGATTCAAGTTTTGCCGTCTCCACACATTGATAGCCATCATAGGCACTGACCACATCAAAATTGTTCGCTTTTAAGCGTAAAGAAAGTAATCGAACAATGCTGGGTTCATCATCAACAACTAATATTTTCTTTTTCATTGTCTATGTCCTCCTTCTATGGATATAGTTGTAATTAAAAATATTGCCGGAAACTAGCAATTTGGAATAACGATTAATGGCAGGAGGTAAACCAATATGATGCATGAGCATTATCCACCAATCTCTCAAATTGAATCTTATTTGTTTCCGGCAATAATTAGCTAATCGAGAATTGAAAACACATTTTCTAAAATCAAATCTATCAGTTTTAATGGTATTAATAGATTTGTTTATACAGTTCCAATCCTCTTCTGTAATAAACATACATTTATAATTAAATAAAATACTTAAGCACATTGGCATACACCTCCTGTTTACCAGTGGTTTAACTACCTTGATTTTAATAGTAGTTTGATAATATATCAATCAGGATAATTCCTAAATCGATTAAGGGTTTATACTATTCTAGCTAGATAA
>JAHJCW010000146.1 GCA_018812885.1 bacterium
AACTTACTGCTTCTGATATTGATGAAGTTATTTTAGTTGGTGGTTCTACTCGAATTCCAAAGATTCAGGAAATTGTAAAAGATTTATTTGGTAAAGAACCGAACCGTAGTGTTAATCCTGATGAAGTAGTTGCCTTAGGCGCTGCAATTCAAGGTGGTGTTCTAGCAGGTGAGGTTGACGATATACTACTGTTAGATGTTACACCATTATCACTTGGGATTGAGACCTTAGGAAATGTTTCGACTATGTTAATTGAGCGTAACTCAACAATTCCTACTAAAAAATCACAAGTATTTAGTACAGCTGCTGACAGTCAAACAACTGTAGAAATTCACGTTTTACAAGGTGAACGTCAGATGGCAGTAGATAATAAAACAATCGGAAGATTCCATCTTGATGGTATTCCGCCTGCACCACGCGGAATACCACAAATCGAAGTAACATTTGACATCGATGCAAATGGTATTCTTAATGTTAATGCAAAAGACAAAGCGACTGGAAAAGAGCAAAGTATTCGTATTGAGGCATCGAGCGGTTTATCCGATGAAGAAGTCAAAAAGATGGTAAATGATTCCAAGAAATATGAATCTGAAGATAAAAAGAAACGTGAAGATATAGATTTAAGAAATCAAGCCGAACAATTAGTATATCAAACTGAAAAAAATCTAAAAGAATTTGATGATAAACTTGATGATGCAGATAAGAAAACTTTAACTGATGCTGTTGGAAAATTAAAGACAGCCAATGGTGGTTCTAATATCGACGACATCAAATCTGAAATGGAAAATTTGAATACAGTTTGGTCAGGTTTGGCAACAAAAATGTATGATACAGCCAAAACAGCAGAAACACCAAAATCTGACAGCTCTGAGTCGAAAAAATCGGGAAAAGGTAAAAAAAGCGATGATGAAATTGAAGATGCCGATTTTGAAGTAGTAGATTAATATAATTATACTAAATAGTAAATGAAAGCCCTCAAAGTTTTAAAAACCTTGAGGGCTTTCAAATTATTGCATGGTGCTTTTTTGTATGTGGAACTACTCTATATGAATGTTGTAAAATTGCGTGTGTAATTTTTATTGATGAAGAACTTAATTAAGATAATTTTATTGATTCTAATCCCATTGGTGGGAGTTTTTATTTTATCATATCCCGGAGTGTGGAAATATAGAGTTGAGAATATTTTAAACAGGAAAATCCTAAAGGATAGTGGTTGGCATTTATCAATTGGAGAATTAAGCGGACATCTATTTAAACAAGTTGAAAGTAAAAATATTGAAATAACTAATGAAAACGGTACAAAATTTTATATTCCGGAATTAAATGTCCAATTTAATGTTATTGAATCATTACTCGGGAATTTGCATTTGAAGGAATTGGATATTTATGATTTTTATTATTATCAAGCGATTCAAAATAATACTGAAAAAAAAGTATTTATACTCCCTGATTTAGATTATAGTAAATTTCCATTAGAGGTTGACCAGCTTAGTTTTGACGGAATTCTTGCTGTTGCTTTAAATGATTCAACTCATCTGATTGATTTAGACATTTTGGCAACTATTTCTCCAAATGATGACGGTTTAGATATAAATTTAGATTCACTTTTCATCAAGCATCATGATATTGACTTTCCTTTCAGTCTTAATAACACTAAAATCAATATAAATAATAGAGCAATTAACATAAATCCCATTAATTGTTCATTTGCAGATTTATCTGTAGACGGACAAATAACTTTTTTACAGACGGAAAATCAGCAGTTAAAAGGAAATGTGAATGTAAAAAATATTATTATTCCTGATAAATTGTTTGAAGAAGCACCGTTACAAATAAAATTTTCAAAAATTAATTCAAATTTAATATTTGATACTGATTTCAAAAATTATTCCGGTATAGTTACTTTAAATAATGATTTAGGTCTCAATGTGACAGGTGATTTTAATATTACTAAATTGAATGATCGATGGTTAGCACAACAAATCTTTTTACAAAGTGAAGATGCAAGTTTATTTATCCATGGTGATTATATTGGTAACAAAGAAATCAACGCGAATATAAATCTTAAACAATTAGACTTAAGTAAATGGCTTATGCAGCAAAAAACTACAGACATATCCGGTACAGCAGATTTTAAAACAAGTTTTGAAGATGGTATTATAAAATCAATATCATTGAACTTGAAAACTCAAGAGACGGCGTTATTTGAAGATGATACAGTAACAGTAAATGGAGCATTTGTTTACGAAAATAACAAAATAAAGTTTGCAGAGCCATTCACGGTCACTCTTGGCTCAAGCTCTATCACATCAGTCGGTGAAATTGACTTTACCAAAGAAGAAATAGATCTAAGTTTGATATTAACAGATGCAGATGTTTTCATTATAAATAATTTCTGGAGTGATTCTTTAGATAACGGTACGATATCGGGAAATATTGAAGCTTCCGGTAAATTTAAGAATCCCAAAATTGTAGGTACGATAGAAGGTAAAAATATTAAATACAATGATTTTTACTTGAGTGAAATGGAATTGGTCGGTCAGCGTGAAAAAAGTATGGACAAAATGGGCTATGCTCGGGTGCGATTCAAAAATGGCAAGTGGAAGAATATTGAGTTTGAGCATGGAAAGGCAGATGTATTATTTAAGAACAATGAGATACATTTTACTGATGTCAATATTATCAATGGGGATGAGTATCTTGTCGGTTCTGGAATAATAGATAATACTAATACAGTTCATATTAATACTATCAAGACGTTTTTCCGGAATCATTATTTTGTGAATTCAACCCCATTTGAAATAAAATATGAGGATAATAATTTTAGTATTAATCCATTTGTTGCACATTTGGATGATGGTGTTATAGAAGGAGAACTATCTTATAATAAATTATTAAAAGGAAATGTAAAATTTTCGAATATTAATGCGAATTTACTCCATCCGTTTATAAATAATCATAGATATAGGTTCACTGGACTAATGTTCGGGAAAATTAATTTTGAAGAATCTGAGGGAACTCAAAATTATTCATTTGATGTATCTGTAAAAAATGGAACTTTTTCTGATGTGCAATTTCAGCAATTAAAAGCTTCAATGGATTATAATAATCAAGTATTGAACATTAAAGAACTTGTATTAAAGGAAAATGAAAAATACCATGTCGATATTAAAGGTATGATACCTTTTGGGGAACCAAGTCAATTTGAAAAGATGTCAATTCAATCTAAATTTTACAACACAAACATAAAAACTATTACTCAATTTTTACCGAATTGGTTTGAATTCACAGGTATTGTTAATGGAGAGCTAAATATAAATGGTACCCGCAAGAAAATGATCAGTGATTATGAAGTTAAAGTTACTGATGCATCTTTTGAAAAAATATCACTTGGAACTGTTCAAAGCAGAGGTTCCTATGATGGTAATAAAATTAATTTTTATTCTTTTTCTTCTGATAATAATGATGATCATTTTACGGGTTATGGATATCTACCGATTGATTTGAATATTCAATCCGATATGTTCGGACATTTTGGAGCGGATGATCCATTATATATTTTTGTGGAAGGAAAATCTAGAAATCTAGATTTTATAACAAATTACTTTGAAGAGGTTGATGAAGCTCCCGGTGATTATAAACTTGCCTTAGAGTTAAGTGGTACTTGGGATAATATAATTCGTAATGGTAGAATAGATGCAAGTAATGCTACAATATTTACTCCATATTTAGACGATCCAATAGAAAAATTGCACGGATTTGTTCGTATTGAAAATAATAAATTAATAATTGATAATCTTAATGGCAAAATGCACCGTGATTCTAAACGAAACTCAAAAAATGATGATAATGTATCGCTTTCCGGCGGAATGGATATGACAAGTTTCTTTGATCCATATCTTAATATATATGCCGTTGGTAAGGATGCATATTTCCGATCATTAATATACGAAATGGAAGGAATTACAGATTTCAATATAAGCGTTACCGGTAGAGATACCGTACTAATTGCAGGTGTAGTTGCTCCAATCGATATTGAAATGTTTCAATCATTTATTACAAGCGAGTTAGGTGTCCTGCCCTCTGAAGCTGGCAGCACGATTATTCACTATAAGATTGATATCCCAATTAAAGGAAAAGTAACATTGACGAATGATCAATTTGAAGCAGTTCTGATAGGTGATATAAGTATCAATCAGTTCGGAGAGCGAGAAATGGATTTCGCTGGAGAACTCATTATTGAAGAAGGTAAATTTTATTATTATGGTGATGTATTTAAAATTACTGATGGATATTTTACATTTGATAATAATGGATTCAATCCCTTTTTGGATATATCGGCAAACACAACAATTGATGGTGAACTAATTTACATTTCGATTACCGGAACGATAGACAATCCACAGTTAACATTTACATCGGAAAGCGGTTTTTCACAAAGTGATATATTAGAAATTCTTACCCTGCGAAAACGATTTGAGGAACAGGATCTATCTTCAACTGGGATTGGTTATCAGGCATCTGATATTGTATTTTCATGGTTTGGAAGTCAACTAGATAAAAATATACTAAAATTATCAGGACTAAACCGCTTAAGCATTTTAGAAAATGTTAATGTACATGGTACTACCGGTTTATTAACAGCAGGAAAAGATTTTTCTATATCTACACCCCTGACCGAAAATGTCTCAATTAATTATGCCTATAGAAGATCTTTCGGTGTATTAGATTCGTACCATTCTTTGGGAGTTGAACTTCGTCTAAACAAGAATTTATCTTTAATTAGTAATATTGATAGAAGCGGTTATATGCACATAAAATATAGACTTCGTTATGCCTACTAAACATGAATAAACTGATCAAAATACTATTATTTATTATTTTTATTAATGTTGGATTATCCCAGAACAACTCACCTAGGAAGATAAACAATGTCAATTTAATTGGTGTTGAGAGTTTTGATAAAAAACAAATTAGCAATACGTTACGTATTCATCAAGCAGGATTCTTAAAAAAAATGGATTTTGATCGAAGATTAATAAAGTTAGATGCAATAAATATTAAAACTTTCTACGTATCAGAAGGATTCCTTGGCGTAATTGTTAAAGATTCTGTCACTATTACAAAGGATTTTGTTGATGTTTATTTTATTATAAGTGAAGGCAAACAGTATTTTATCCGATCAGTGACTATTACGGGAAATAAATCATTTAGTCAGAGTACAATATCTAAAATCCTTGGTCTAAAACTGCATAAAGCATATAATCCTGTAAAAACTAATTCAAATTATAATTTATTAGAAGATCATTATAGAAAAATTGGTAAACTTTTTGCTACCATTAATATATCCGATGCAATTATGGATTCTGCCGATATTAATATATTGATTAGCGAAGGTTCCGATGTTTATATAAATAATACATATTTGACCGGTCTCGGGATTATAGATACGTTAATCATTCAACGGGAGTTATTATTTAATAAAGGCGATAAATATAATCAATCGGACATCCATAACAGCCAAAGACAATTATTGCAAACCGGTATTTTTTCTGTAGCAAATATAACACCGGTCAAACTTGCCAAAAGTGATTCTCTGGTGAATTTATTAGTTGAATTACGACCATTTAAGCAACATGAATGGTTATCTGAAGGTGGTTATTATCCGATTGAGTACTATGAAGGAACCGAGCCAGTACCGGGAGCCGGTGTATTAACTGAATGGCGTAATAGAAGCTTAATACATTCGGGAACAAGTTTATCATTAAAATTAAGTGGTCAAACTTTAATAAGTAACAATACTCTTAACCCAAAATTAAGATTTGATATAAGTCTTGCTAATCCTTGGCTCTATAAATTTAGAATTCCAACTAGAACTCAAATTTATCTAGAATCGTTTAAGGATTACATTTCATTAGGAGCTCCGTACGTTACGCGTTATGGGATTGAATTGATAAATACATATTTTCTTGATCAAATTGAGCGTAGGTCTTATATTGAAACCCGACTGTATTTAGATCGGTTTTCAAGAAAAGATTATTTACAACCTGACACTACATTGTTACTGAATTCAATGAATGGTTCTGAAAGTAGTCGAAAAATAAACGTTGAAAAACATTCTTTTGAGATTAATCTAAGGGTGGATAAATCTGACAATATATTGTATCCAACCAACGGATTCGTCTACTTAGGTCAGTTAAATAGAACAGGCGGAATATTGGGCGGGAATCGTGATTTTTTCAAATTAGATTTTGGTATTCGAGGTTACCAACCTATTTATAAAGATATAATATTGGCAGGGCGTATCCAATACGGGATGATAATTGGGTGGAATGCAGATTATCATGATTATTTATATGATAAATTCTATCTCGGTGGAAGTAATAGTTTGAGAGGTTGGGATATGTTAAGATACCGAACAGATAGTAATAATCTGCCAGTAGGAGATATTATCCGCATCCTGAATAATTGGGAAATACGTTTTCCGTTATTTTGGATTTTAGGAGGTGAGATCTTTGTGGATGGAGGACATATTTATGATAGTTACGAGAATATTTCTTTGAGTGACATAAGTTGGGACAGCGGTTTCGGAATGACTTTAGCTACACCTCTTGGACCAGTACGATTGGATGTCGCACATCCAATAGAAAAAAATACAGGCTGGCAAGTTCAGTTAGGTGTTCAGTATATATTTTAATGATTTTAGTATATTTTCTTTTTATAGTTATTGAAAATACGCATATCATTCACATAAATTTTCGACCATTTAGATAGGAATAAATTAAAAAATGAAAAAGCTAAATATAATAATGTTAAGTAGTTTATTAATTTTTAGTTGTGGCAACTCACCAGAAAAATTATTAGAAAGGGGTGACAAGCAAATTATCAATTCTGAAATTGAAAATGCAATATTATCATACCAAAAAATAATTGATAAATTTCCCGATGATTCATTAGCTCAAACTGCTCAGTATAATATAGCATGGATTGAACTAGATAATAAAAATGATTATTCTGAAGGATTTGAATTGCTGAATGAAATTGCAGACAAGTATCCTGAAACGGAAATTGGAAAATCTGCCAGTGAAGATATTCAAAAATTTCCTAGATGGCTTATGAGTAAATCTTCAGAACTTCGCAGTGATACCACCGTTAATAAAGCGATAAATACAATTGATTATCTTATCAGTGAGTTCAATAATAATCCAATAATTCCGGAAGCACTATATCTAAAGGGTAATATTTATTTGAATGATAAAAAGGATTTTTACCGAGCAATTAACACTTACCAGAAAATTGTTCATAAATACAAAGGATCAAGTTTTGAGCCGCTATCACAATTTATGATTGGTTATATTTATGCCAATATTCAGACAGATATACCAAAGGCTAAAGTTGCCTATCAAACGTTTTTACAAAATTATCCGGAACATGAATTAGCGCCGTCAGTACAATTTGAATTGGAATATTTAGGAAAACAAATAAATAACATTGATGAACTTACATCAAGGAATAAATAATATTAAAAATAAGAGATATGAATAATTTTAATCTTTCAGAGATAAACGATAGAATATTAAAAGAATCGGCATTTATTGACGATTTGCGCAAAGCCTTGGCCCAAAAAATTGTAGGTCAGGAAGAAATTGTAAATAAGATATTTATCGGGTTACTTGCAAATGGACATGTGTTGCTGGAAGGTGTCCCAGGTCTTGCTAAGACGCTAATGGCTAACACTATTTCGCAATTAATAAATGTTAAGTTTCAACGTGTGCAATTTACACCGGATATGTTGCCGGCTGATTTACTTGGTACCTTAATATATAATCAGAAAAAGAGTGAATTTGAAACACGGAAGGGTCCAATATTTTCAAACTTAATATTAGCCGATGAGATTAATCGTGCTCCGGCTAAAGTTCAGAGCGCTTTATTAGAAGCGATGCAAGAACGGCAAGTCACTATCGGAGAGAACACTTTTCCTTTAGAGCCACCTTTTTTAGTTTTGGCAACGCAAAATCCAATCGAGCAGGAAGGTACTTATCCGCTACCAGAAGCGCAAGTCGATAGATTCATGTTAAAATTAAAAGTAGATTATCCCAATAAGGATGATGAGCGTTCAATCATCAGACAGGAAGCAAGAACTGATCCAAGAAAAACAATAAAACCGATAATTACTAAACAGAAAATATTTGATGCGCAAAAAACAATAAATGATATCTATGTTGATGAAAAAGTAGAAGAGTATATTTTAAATTTAGTTTTTGCCACAAGAAATCCTGAAAAATATGCATTGGATGATCTGAAAAACTTAATTGAATATGGTGCCTCACCACGTGCCTCAATAAACTTAGTATTGGCTTCCAAAGCACGTGCCTTTTTGGAACATCGTGGATACATCACACCAGAAGACGTTCGTTATATCGGAGCCGATATATTGCGCCATCGAATTATTCTTACCTACGAAGCAGAAGCTGAAGAAATTTCTTCTGATGATATCGTTCAGAGATTATTCGACACAATAGAAGTACCCTAAAACAATAAAATATGATCCCAAAAGAAATCCTGCGTAAAGTACGACACATCGAAATTCGTACACGTGGATTAGTCAACGATTTATTTGGCGGTGAATATCATTCTGTATTTAAAGGAAGAGGGATGACCTTCTCGGAAGTGCGTGAATACCAGCCTGGAGATGATATTCGATTAATTGATTGGAATGTAACTGCCCGTTCCAACGAGCCACATGTAAAAGTATTTGAAGAAGAACGAGAACTTACTGTTTACTTAGTTGTTGATATCAGTTCATCGGGGATGTTTGGTTCAACCAATAAATTTAAAAAAGAAATTGGCACCGAAATAGCTGCGGTGTTGGGTTTCTCAGCAATTAAAAATAAGGATAGAGTTGGAGTAATTTTATTTTCTAATGAAATTGAAAAATATATTCCACCCAAAAAGGGCAGATCGCATGTATTGCGGGTAATTCGAGAACTATTGTATCATAAACCGCAAGAACAAGGCACTAACTTAGCATCTGTTTTAGACTTTTTACTTAAAGTTGCTAAAAGGCGTAGTGTTGTGTTTATTATATCAGATTTTTTAGATGAAGATTATTGGAAACAATTACGAATGGTTAACCAAAAGCACGATGTAATTGGAATCAGAATATATGATCCGGCGGAATTAGATTTTCCAAATATTGGTCATCAAAAAATACATGATCCTGAAACCGGAGATACTTACTGGATCGACACGAAAAAATCCAAAGAGCGAAATGCATATAAACAACAAGTATTGCAGCAATTTAAAACTATCAAAAAAGACTGCGACCACATACAATTTGATTTAATTGATATTGCTACAAATGAGGATTTTGTTGAGCCATTAATGAAATATTTTAAATTGCGAGAACATCGCATTTAGAAGATGTTACGTATCCTTGTTATATTTTTCTTTTTATTTATTGGATGTGGATCCAATGACAATTCCGCATCTTTGCAAATTCAAACTGATATTGATACTACCGTTGCTAGAATTGGGGATGTACTTAACTTAAATATTATAGCACAAAATGCAGGTGATAGGATTGTTGTTTTTCCTGATATTCAGGAAACTGAATCAATGGAAATCAGGGATAAGTCAATAGTCACAAAACACAGCAAACCATATCAAGTGAGTTTTCAAATTGTATTTTGGGATACCGGTAGTTTTACAATTCCTGAATATCAGGTTGAGATTCTGAAAGCTGATTCAACAAACGATATTACTATTAAGACAGATTCAATCGATATAAAAATTATATCGATGTTAGTTGGAGCTGAAGATACAAATTTACGTCCGATCAAAGACCCTATTGCATTGAAAAAACCAATCAATTGGCATAGGTGGATTTTAATTACGATCTTATTTTTACTTTTGCTGACATTATTAGTTCTCTGGCGCAAACGGATTAAGAAAGAACTGTTGAAAAAAATCGATGTTTCAGAATATCAATCCGCCAAAGACATAGCCATTGCAAGATTAAATGCACTGAAGGATTTAATACATATTAATAAAATATTTTATTCTCAATCATCTTTCATAATAAGGGAATTTCTTGAAAATCAATTCTATATAAGAGCATTGGAAATGACAACCGGGGAGATTAGTGAGTTTGAGTCCGATTATGAGTTGAAAAAAGATGATTTCAACAGTTTGATTAATTTACTTAATCGTGCTGATCTAGCAAAATTTGCTAAATTTGAGTTCACAAGTCAAAATAGAGAAGTGGATTATAAGTGGATGTTGAACTTTATTCAAAATTTTGACATTAAACTAATATTGTAACTTATTATTTCAATAAG
>JAHJCW010000147.1 GCA_018812885.1 bacterium
GAAAAAAAGAATCTTAGTTACAGGTGGGGCAGGTTTCATTGGTTCAAATCTTTGCGATAAACTCTTACAGCAAAATAATGAAGTTATTTGTGTAGATAATTATTTTAGCGGTAATAAAGAAAATCTTATAACATTAAAAGATAATCCTTATTTTGAAATTATCAGGCACGATGTCACTTTTCCTCTATTCTTAGAAGTTGATGAAATATATAACTTGGCTTGTCCAGCTTCTCCTATTAATTATCAAATAGATCCCGTTCAAACGACAAAATCATCCATTCATGGTGCAATAAATATGTTAGGATTGGCTAAGAGATTAAAAATCAAAATACTTCAAGCTTCCACGAGCGAAGTTTATGGCGATCCTGAAATCAATCCACAAACAGAAGAATATTGGGGCAGAGTTAATCCGATTGGAATTCGTTCTTGTTATGACGAAGGTAAGAGATGTGCCGAAACTTTATTTTTTGATTATCACAGACAAAATAAAGTTAAAATAAAAGTAGTTCGAATTTTTAATACTTACGGCCCCAATATGCAGGTTAACGATGGCAGAGTAGTAAGTAATTTTATTGTTCAAGCACTTACGGATAAAAATATTACAATTTATGGTGATGGTACTCAAAGTCGAAGTTTTTGTTATATTGATGATTTAATTAGTGGATTAATTGCAATGATGTCTACTGAGGATTCAATAATAGGACCAATCAATCTGGGAAATCCTAATGAAATCAGTATTAAAGACTTAGCCACAAAAATAATTGAATTAACCAATTCTAAATCAAAAATAATTTTTAAAGAATTACCTTCAGATGATCCAAAAATAAGATGCCCCAATATTGAAAAAGCTGAAAATATTTTAAACTGGAAAGCCCAAATATCTCTGGATACGGGATTAAAAAAAACAATCGAATATTTTGATAGAATCTTAACATGATCTATTATCGGGACTAAAATGAAACTATCCATAGTAATACCTGCTTTCAATGAGATTAAAACTATTGAAGATATATTGTTCAAGGTTCAAGAAGTACCAATTGAAAAGGAGATAATAATAATCGATGATGGTTCTAATGATGGAACAAAAGAATTTTTAGCTCGCCTTGAAAAAAGTAATGATAAATTTAAATTAGAAAAAACAAATAAAACAATTAGCACAAAAAATATTAGGGTTTTCTATCAGTCTGTAAACCAGGGTAAAGGAGCTGCTCTTAATAAAGGATTTAATGAAGTGACCGGTGACATTGTGATAGTACAAGATGCCGACCTTGAGTACGATCCACGCGATTATTTAAATCTCATTAAACCAATAGAAGAAGGATATGCTGATGTTGTATATGGCTCAAGATTTATTGGTGGAGCACCACACGGGATCCTCTTTTTTTGGCATTCAATTGGAAATAAATTTCTTACATTTTTTTCAAATATATTTACCAATCTAAATCTTACGGATATGGAAACTTGTTATAAAGTCTTTAAGAAGGAAATAATTAAAAAAATAACTATAAAAGAAAATAGATTTGGAATTGAACCCGAAATAACTGCTAAAATAGCTAAGATGAGAATACGTATTTGTGAAGTCGGAATTTCTTATTATGGCAGAACTTACGATGAAGGGAAAAAAATTAATTGGAAAGATGGTGCTCGCGCTATTTATTGTATATTAAAATATAATTTACTTCCCTTAAAATGAAACTTGTAAGTTCAAATAATCTGCATAAGTTATTATTATTAATTATTCTATTCTTTCTTGTAATAGTTTCATTTAATAAAACGATGGGAGAAGACGAAGGAAGATTTAGTTATATGGGACGAGTATGGGTAGAAAATGATTTACCTCCATATACTGGCTCTATTGAGAATAAAACTCCTGGAATTTTTATATTAAACGCAATATCATATGCTTTGTTTGGAACAAATGTCTTTTTCATAAGGACAATTGGGATTATTTCACTACTATTAGCTTCTCTTATAATTTATAAAATCGGAACACAATTACATAGTTATAGAGCCGGAGTGTTCGCTATGACTGTTTTTGGTTTGACGATGTCATGGCGAATCATGGATGGAGCATTTGCATCTTTAACAGAATCTTTTATGATTTTATTTACTGTTCTATCCTTTTATATAATAATTAAAAAAAATACAAATACAAGTATTAATTGGAGATATTGGACTTTTGCTGCAGGTTTTTCTATGGGATTAGCAATTGCTTTTAAACAAATTGCATTGACTAGTACGATAGCACTCATCTTCTACTATATAATCAATAATCATAAAAATGGTAAAATTCGAGATTCGATAATAGGGTTAATTTTAATTTGTTTTGGAATTTTAACTAGTACAATAATCAGTATTGTTCCATTATGGATTAGTAATGTTCAAATAATAGATTATATCAATGGAGCATGGTTACTATTATTTGATGAAGGTTCAACACCATCATTTCTGTATAGATTTATATCCGCTAGAGAGTTATGGATGGAATCCCGTATGAACTTCTTTTATCCTTTTTTAATTCTTCTAGTTTTTCAACAAAATTTACTAAAGAAAAAATATTTTCTTGGATTATTTGTTTGGCTGATATTTGATTTTATTGGCGTCAATTCATCCGGCTATTATTTTGGACATCAAATAAAACAACTTATACCCTCTTTATCGATTATCATAGGAATTTTGCTGGGTAATCTGATAGAAGTATATATAAAAAACGTATATGAACAATCAAAATATACTAGGGGAATATTAATTTTTCTCCTAATATTTATGTTACCATATAATTTAATGATTGATGATTATATAAGAATTCATCATAAAAACTATATTGAGCCATCAAAGGAAATTGGACTTTTTATCAAAGAGAATACAAATCCGGATGATTTCGTGTTTTTCATGACTAACGCAAATGCAATTTTATCATATACAGAAAGAGTATCATCAAGTAGGTATTTTAATCCATTATTTATTAATGATCCAACTGAATATAGTGAAGTATATTTTGACTTAATTACTAAACCACCCAAATATATTATACGTGGGAAAATAAATATATGGGATTTCACAAACCAAATTGAAGATTATGTTAACCAGAATTATGTTCTTTATGCACAAATATATGATTTTCTAATATATAAAAAAAATTAGTCTTTAATTGTGTATAAAATATTTTTTGATTTATTGAATGATTAATATGAAGTTTACCAAACTTTTAATATTATTAGTAGTATCTTTTGTATCACTTAAGGCTCA
>JAHJCW010000148.1 GCA_018812885.1 bacterium
CTTAAAAAATAATATGATGCTGTATAAAGTTGACCCTTTTCTGAATTTAAAA
This sequence comes from bacterium, assembly GCA_018812885.1. Classification (GTDB taxonomy): domain Bacteria; phylum Fidelibacterota; class Marinisomatia; order Marinisomatales; family JAHJCW01; genus JAHJCW01. Next base: position 53 of record JAHJCW010000148.1, read on the forward strand.
GATAATTGTCGCGGAAATCATATGCTGATTGAATATTTGTTTGTGAACCAGTACTCTCAATCCATTCTCCTAAGCAACGTACCTCTGCTGTAGAAAAAAATCCGATATGTTCTTCAATTAGCGCAATTAAGGCAGGAGGAAATATTGGATTAGTACTAGTAATGTCGCTTATATCAATTGGTTTGCTTAAGCTTGTTTCATTATTATTTGCGGTGATTGAGTTATCATTTGTGCAAGTAGAAATCAGAAAAAATGATAAAATTAAGATGGGATAAAAAAGTTTATATAAACTAGTTGTTTGTAAAAATGACATATTTCAAACCTCCTGTTCAAAAATAATTTAATAAAATGTAGGTATTAAATAACATTTATTCAATAAAAATTTTAGAACTCATGAAGGAGATTAATACAATGAATAAATAATAATCCGTTTGTAAGTTCATAGAACATTTTCTTCCTATCTTTTAGCGAGGAGTATATGAACACGAATATCGAGCATCATAAAAAAAGTGGAATTATATTTATCTGTTTATTAATTCTATTTAGTTCTATAATCTTTCCTCAACAAGCATATAACTACTCTGGCACACTTTCCTGTCTCGATGGAACACCTATAGATATGTCACAAAGCGATATTGATCATTTTAATGTTGAACTTGTTAGAGCTCCTGATTTATTAGCGGGATATGTTAGCGATGTTAAAAATGGTGCAATAATACTATTATGTGCGGTAACTGGTAATTATATATTAAAATTTATGGGATTTGAAATTGCACGCTTTGAAGTCTCAGAACTGAATGATAACTATATTTCTAATTTACCAAAGCAATTAAGGTTACCTTTTAACTATATGGCAATTGCTGAACCTAATCAGACCATCAAAATTTATGACGCTAACATTAATTTGCTTGAAAATAAGGTAGCAGATGATGAAGGTAAGGTTGCCTTGAAGGGGGATGAAAAGTATTTTTCCAATAAAATTCTTGTCGTGGAAGATGAAAATGGATTTCCATCTATCAATTTCTTTAAAACTCAAAAAGCTGCTGATAAGGGAAAATTCAATTCACGAAATATGAAATTTTCCAAAGCATCAAAACCAGTTGCAAAAATCGGGTTAGTTCATAATATTCAGGATGATATATTTTATACCCTTCATGAAATACGTTTCACAAACGATAATCAAAAAGAAGTTTGGCTACTGAAAACATACAACGCAACACAGAAGAAAGGATCCATACATAAATTGGATTTTTCGGGTTATGAAAAAGCCTACAAAACCGATCTGTATTTAGATGAAAATGGAAATCTGGTCATTGTCAGGAAATTTAACGAGTCACCGTCCATAAATGAATGTTATAGCTTAGTCGTTAGTAAAAATGGAAACTTAAAAACCGATAAAAACACTTATGTTTATCCTTACTATCGTTTTAAAAATAATTTTGTACAAGGTGAATATTGGTCAACACCAGTTTTTATGGGAATTGCGCTGAAACAAGGTAATCATAACTTCACCTTGACCTGCATTGGATTTGACAATAGCGGAAGTTTTACTTCGACTGAATCTTTTCAGGTGCTGTTTGATCCAACCCAAAATAATTTCTGGAGAATGGATGGGGAATTCAACAGCTATAAAGAAACAGATCCCGACCGATTGTATTACCCCTCCGGTCTTGATCCTGAAAGTGAAATCAATGATATAGATTTAAAGAAATGCTTTTTATCAATTGATGGTAGTGGCGATTTGGAATACTCTTACCAAGATCCTACAATATTTAAAAGCATTTTTTATGCAGATTGGAGCAGTGAAGCAGAAAAACAAGAAGCTATGGAAGGTGCCCATCAAAATGCCAGAGCTTATATAGGACTTGGGGAGGATTCTGAACCTTGGCGAGGCTCCAGCTTTGATCTCTTCAATGAAGATTATCAGGTGACCGGTCCAATTAATATGTACGAAGGCCCCTATCCAGAACTCAGGTATCATGCTTCCAAAAAAATAGCTGAATATCCAACTGAACAAGAAGCTAAAAAGCATTGCGAAAAACCCATTCGTTATTATGGCAAGTACAGATGTGTTGAAACCAGTGTCATTTCGATTTGTCCAGACAACTATCAGTTTTCCGTGAATGACGGTCGACTTGTATCTAATTACGAAGCATTATATTGTGGTGAA
>JAHJCW010000149.1 GCA_018812885.1 bacterium
CCGTTTTGATATTGTCGGATGAGTTCATTGTCGTTTTTCATCTTTCATTGCCTATTTAGACACAGAGCTTGTAAATAAGTTAAATAGTTTATTTTATTTTTATATTAATGTTTCTAAATAAATAAAAAATCCCGTATCCTTGCGGAGCATAACAGTATCGTGTAATTCCCGATTTAGTCGGGAATCTATAAATATTTTAAATAGATTCCGCACCAAGTGCGGAATGACAAAAAATATAAACAGCCCTGCCCCGATAAATCGGAGCAGGGCTGTTTATATGACCAAGGAGGATGGAGAGAATAATTTTATTTTCTTCTTCCGGGTCTCTAACCTTTTTTCATCATTTTATCATTTTTAAAAAGCTTTGGCGCCATTGCTAATTTGGCAATTTGTGTATTATCTAAAACATTATCTAAACTATTAATAAACTCGTTTCGTGCATCGGATTTTTTATCCTGCAATGCACTTACTTTTGTTAAAAAGTTTTTTAGCTCAGCATCAGATATTTCTTTTTCATCTTTTACCTTATCTCGTAAAACTTTACTAGTCTCGAATATTTCCTCATCTATCTTATCCATTATCGCACGATGTTCTCTCATCTTCGGGAAAAACTTTTCAGCTTGTTCGGCGGTTAATTCAAGGTGTTCAGTAAGTCTGAATACCATCATTTGTTCTCTATTCTCACCTCTGTGTTCTTTATTCATCATTGCCATTTTATTAGGTTTGTGCATCATTCTTGGGTCACGGCATGCTCCAGGTTGGGCAAATACACTTGAAACTAAAATTATGCCAATTATTAATAAGGTTGTCTTTTTCATTTTTTATTCCTGTTTAATTTTTATTGAATCTTTCAACATTCATCTTTCTTCACACATTTAGACACTGGGCATCGCCAAAAGGTTAAAATGTTTTTTCCAAGATTAAATTTAGCATATTCTCATAACCACTGTTAATTTTGGATATGGGATATAAGCGTGGAACGTTTACAGCTAACAAGTCGCAAAGCATTGCGATTACCCATCAGCTCGCACCACTAATGATTATCGCCGGGGCCGGAACCGGTAAAACTACCACTCTTCTGCACCGTATTTATTATTTGATTGAGCATTATAAGCTCAAACCGGAAAATATTCTTACGATTACTTATACTGAAAAAGCCGCTGATGAACTCAAATTACGGATTGTTAAGACGATTGGTGATACCGCTAAAGCGATGACAATCAGTACTTTCCATGCTTTTTGTTATAATATTGTTAAGGAACACCAAAATTCCCGTAATTCCACCCCAATCCTGATGGAAGATGGCGATGCAATTTATCTATTCCTGCAAAATTTTGATGAATTAGGTCCGTTTGAATCGCGTTTGTTCGTAACCGATCCTGTTAAATCGATAACCAAAAGTTTTATTCCTTTTATCAACCGTTTACGAGATGAATTAATCGACCCGAATACTAAACCAAATCCAATAGTTAATGATGAAGTAACAGAAGAAACACTCGCCCAACTGAATGATCTAAAACGGATTTATCCACTATATCAAAAATGGAAAAAGGAACAAAACTTTGTTGATTTTGGTGATATGATATTGGATTGTTATAATTTATTGAAATCCAATGAAACGATACTGAAACAAGTTCAAGATCAGTATAAATATATAATTATTGACGAGTTTCAGGATAATAATTATGCTTTAAACGAGGTTGTCGGACAAATCGTAGGTAAATCCGGTCAACTTACAGTAGTCGGTGATGAGGATCAGGTAGTTTATAGTTTCCGAGGAGCAAGTAAATACAATATTTCGTCATTTAGGGAAAGATACAAACACCATAGTGGCTATTCTGAAATTTCTTTGGAAGAGAATTTCCGCTCCACTCAGCAAATTCTTGATGTTGCAAATAATTCGATTTCAAATGCTAAGGATAGGAAACCTAAGCATTTGATCGCTTTTGGAAAAAAATCCGGTAAAAAACCACATTTGATTACATCCGACAATAAATTTCATGCACAGATTATCACCGAGCTAATCAAAGAATTATCAAATACTTATGAATATCAAGATATTGCCGTGCTATGCAGAACTAAAAAGCACGTTAAAACCATTTCAGATTATTTGACACATAATAAAATACCTACTCGTACTTATCTAATTAATTATTTTGAGATTCCTGGGATCAAAGATTTACTTGCTTGGAGTAATTTAATTGCCGAAACTGAATATCAAGATGCCGTATTATTTAGATTAATTTCAAGATCAACTGATGAAAATACTGCTAATAATTTATTCAGTCAATTTTCAAAGAGAGATTATACACCTAGATTCGATTTACTTCGAAATATTTCCGATTTAGATATATCTAATCTATTTGATAAAATAATTCAATTGCGTTCGTTGAACAAAAAGAAGAATGCATCTGAAATGATATGGGAAATATGCTTACAATCTAACATTCTTAGACAACTCGTAAATAAATATGAATGGCAAGACCAATTGGCAATCCTTAATATTGGTCAATTTATCAACCGTTCAATTGATTTTACTGCAAGACATAAAAATGATAATTCTTTAAGGTCATTTACCAATTACATGACAGTTTTGCAGAAAGCAAATGGAATACAGCCTATCTATCCTACAGAGAAATACATTTCTCAGACTGTTCTTGTTAATACAATTCATGGTGTAAAAGGCAGTGAATTTCCGATTGTCTTTATACCATATAACAGATCAGCAAGTTTTCCGTTGAATTTTAAAAAAGGTGAATTATTAGAATTTCCACCAGAAGAATGGAAATCATATTCAGCGGAAAATCAGATGACATTAAAAGAACAGCATATTGAAGAAGAACGCAGGCTCTTTTATGTAGGTATTACGCGCGCTAAAGAATTGTTATATTTATTAGCTCCCAATAACGCAACGTCCTTATTTATTAAAGAATTAAAGAAGGATTTACTTAGGATATCTAATATGAAAATTGATACAAATAATTCTGATATAAAATCATATTCTGAGATTCGAAATCAGTATGAAAAACGACTTTTCGCTGCTCTAGAACAAAACCAATTTGATAAAATGCAGGATATAATAAAAGCAATTAAAACTATAAATCAGTTGGAGAATAATCTGCAAGTAAATTGGGAAAATTCAACGTGGGAGAACGCTTTATTGAAGCGCCTAGAAAAACCAATAAAACGGACGCTACCTGAGCAGTTACATTTGTCAGCTAGTTCAATAGAGACCTATGAGCAATGTCCACTTAAATATCGGTTAAG
>JAHJCW010000150.1 GCA_018812885.1 bacterium
ATCACCAATTCAGTAAAAAGGCAAATATAAGCGGTGCGACAATTGTTGCATCAGATTCTATTATAAATTTAGGAGTTTTGAGATCGAGCTTTCCCCAGGTGATTTTTTCGTTTGGAATGGCACCGGAATATGATCCATAACTTGTAGTTGAATCTGATATTTGACAGAAATAACTCCAGAATGGAGTATCAGTTCTTTCTAAATCCTGATATAACATTGGAACAACACAAATCGGAAAATCACCTGCAATTCCACCGCCTATCTGAAAAAACCCAATGCCATTATCTTTTGTATTTTCGGTGTACCAATTAGCAAGCCAAGACATATATTCAATACCGGATTTCATAGTCAATGGTTTTAGTTCACCCTTTATACAATATGAAGCAAAAATATTGCCCAAAGTTGAATCTTCCCAGCCCGGTACTACCATAGGCAAATTCTTTTCGGCAGCAGCGAGTATCCAGCTATCCTTTGGGTCAATTTCATAATATTGTTCCAAAACACCCGAAAGAATTAATTGATACATAAATTCATGTGGGAAATAGCGTCCCGCTTTATCTTCAGTGTCTTTCCAAATTTTGAAAATATGTTTTTGTATTCTCCTAAATGCTTCTTCTTCAGGAATACAAGTATCAGTAACGCGGTTAAGTCCTTTGTTGAACAATTCCCATTCCTGCTTTGGGGACATATCACGATATTCAGGAACTCTTTTGTAATGCGAGTGAGCAACAAGGTTCATAACATCTTCTTCAAGATTTGCACCCGTGCAAGATATTATTTGCACTTTGTCATTTCTGATCATTTCAGCAAGTGACTTTCCCAATTCAGCAGTGCTCAGGGCACCCGCAAGTGTTATCATCATCTTATTGCCTTGTTCTAATTGTTTTTCGTAGGCAATAGCTGCATCTACCAAGCTTGCCGCATTAAAATGCTTGTAGTGTTCAAGAATGAAATTACTAATTGGACCTTTATTTTTCACTGTTATTGAATTTATATGATAGAAGCTTGTAATACAGTTTTGCTGTTAAATAATTGGGAGCTTTATTATTTTCAATTGGTGCAAGTTCTACTATATCAAAACCGACTACGTTTTTTTCTTTAAAAACTATTTTTAAGTAATTAACTATTGAGTACCAATCTAAACCACCCGGTTCCGGTGTTCCTGTTGCCGGCATTATTGAAGGATCAAAAACATCTAAATCAATAGTAAGATAAACATCATCAGTCATCAAATTAATTGAATTTTCTACCCAGTCATTATTTTTATACATTTCTTCTGCAAAAAAACATTTTTTCCTATTCAAATACTGTTTCTCGCTGACATCCATGCTTCTGATTCCAACTTGAACAAGATTAGAATTTTTTGAAGCATCGTGTACAGCGCAAGCATGGTTGTATTTAGAACCGAAAAAACTTGCACGTAAATCGGCATGTGCATCGAGTTGCAAAATTGTCAAGTTTGGATATTTCTCATAAAATGCCTTAATAATACCAATACTGATTGAATGTTCGCCGCCTAAAAAAGTTAAAAACTTTCCCGTCTTTAAAAGATTCTTTGTGTTATTATAAACCACCTCAAAAACAGCTTCAGGTGATGAGTTCTCTTTAATTTCAGGAAAAATATGAATGCCATGTTTATAAACTTCCGAATCCGTTTCAATGTCGTATAGTTCCAGATGTTCTGATGCTTCGATAAAAGCGTCAAAAGCTTTATCCGCTCCTTTGCCCCAGGTACTTGTTCCGTCAAAAGGTATTGATTGCAACAATACAGCTGATTTATTATAATCAGAATATTTACTTCCTATTCTCGCAAAAGTTCTCATAGCTTATTTGTTATATCCTAATATATTAAACATTTCATCTGCAGATTGTTCTTCTCTGTAAACATAATCAATAAAGTTACCTTTTTCATCCCTGTCGATAATAATATGTTTTGGTGAAGGAATCAGGCAATGTTTTATTCCACCATAACCGCTTATTGAATCTTGATAAGCTCCCGTATGAAAAAATCCAAGATATAATGGTTCTTTATCATTATCAGAATATTTTGGCAATAATATTTCTTGGTTGAGATCTTCAGAATTATAATAATCGGAAGCGTCGCAGCTAATACCACCAATATTTGCTCGATGATATTCATTATCCCATTTATTTATTGGTAAAAGAATAAATTTTTCGTGAATAGACCAAGCATCCGGTATGGTATTCATTAAACTGTTGTTGATAATGTACCATAATTCCGTATCATTTTGCTGTTTCTGCTCTAATACTTTAAAAATAATTGCACCGGATTCTCCAACTGTATATCTTCCAAATTCTGTATAGATGTCCGGTTCTTTAATATTTTCTATATGGCAGGCTTCTTTAATGTTTTTAATAATCTCGTTAATTATATATTCGTAATCATATTCAAATCCAAGATGATTGCGTATAGGAAATCCTCCGCCAATATTAAAAGATTCTAAACTTGAACACTCCTTTTTTAGATCGATATATAATTTAAGGGCTTTTTGAAATTCGCCCCAATAATAGAGCGTATCCTTAATACCTGAGTCAACAAAATAATGAAGCATTTTAAGTTCTACTTTATCATTATTTTTAATGTTTTTGTTAAAAAATTCTATCATCTCTGTATGTCGGATACCAAGGCGGGATGTATAGTAAGAGGATTGTGCTTCTTCGTCGACCGCCATGCGTAAACCAATTTTAATTCTATGTTTTGGTTTTAATTTTTGAATTCTGCAGATCTCATCTACACTATCTAAAATAATGATAGAATTATTGAAGCCGGCTTCTTGCAGGAGAATTATCTTTTGTAAATAATCATCAGTTTTATATCCATTGTGAACAATAATTCTCTTTTTATCTAGCTTTTTTTCATCATACAGTTTTAGAATTAAATCAATATCAAAAGAGGATGATGTTTCAAGATTTACATTATGCTTTAATGCTTCATTAATTACATGATAGAAGTGGTTGCATTTTGTACAATAACAAAAATGATATTTTCCATTATAAGCATTATTTTTTATAGCACGATTAAATAAATTTCGCGCTTTTTTAATTTGGTCGCCAATTTTTGGCAGATAAATAAATCTAAATGGTGTCCCGTGTTTTTCAATTAAATATTTTAAGGACACACCATGAAATGTTATATATTTATCTCTGAGGTCAAAACCTTCCTGCGGAAAGTAATAACTCTGTTCTATCAAGTCAAAATAGGTATTTTTCATTTATTAAATTGCATATTTAGTTAGTTAATATTTTTTTTGAAAGTCATTTTACATTGAATGTAATGGTCTTGTATATTAATTATTTTATACTGCTAAATCGGTGGAATATAAACAATTGTTTACATATTTCATTTACAAATTATTATTGAAACCCTCCCCGATTTATCGGGGAGGGTTTTTCGTTTTTACTGTATAGACCTGCAAATGGACGAAGCTATTAGTTCGCTTGAAGAAGAATAGAGCGCAGTGTTCCATTTTTTTATTTTAATTATGTATAGATTCTTCAACGGTTTTTAGAATATCAACATAGTTTGGTTGAAAAAAGTACTGTATAATTATTAATCACAATTATTATGATTGCAATAAATATAATATGTAATTTTATAAATGATATGTAATGTCAGCTGGGAGTTAAAATGCAGTTAAAATTAATACCCGGATTAATTATCACTATTTTTCTTGCCA
>JAHJCW010000151.1 GCA_018812885.1 bacterium
AGAATTAAAGGTGGAAAAGAATTTGATATTAAACAAGGTTGGTTTCAAACATTATTGAAATCAATTGGGCAACATACAACGTCCAGTTAAACATGACACACCCCTAATAAAGGGAATTAAAATTTAAAGGAGAAAAAAATGAAAAAATCACCCCCAAAATTAAATATTGACAGAAAATTTCCGACTAATATGACTACAGCACATGCATTGTGCTTAAAAGCGAAGAATGGCGAAAAGGGAAACCAAAAAGGAAAGCGTTATGCCGTGCCGGCGTTTAATATAACGCATATTCAGGGAATAAATGCAGCTTTTAAAGCATTTGAACTACTGGGTTCATCAGGATTATTGGCAGTTTCAAATTCGGCTATTAAGCATTTTGGCGAAGGTGATCCGGTATTTGGATTAGAAGTGGCAACAGGATATATCGCCAAAAAGGCGGCAAGGTCTGATGTGAAAATAGCAACGCATTTAGATCATGGAGACTACATCTCCGATTCAGGGAGAAAGGTGGTACAAGCATCAGTGCAATACTTAACAAGTGTGATGGCTGATAATTCTACCGACAAAAAAGCCAAGAAAGCGATGCCGTTACAAGACAATATTGACCTAACGCGTGAAGTAGTTGATATGGCACACCCCCTTGGACTTTCTGTGGAAGGTGAGCTGGGAGTATTAGCCGGTGAGGAAGATGAAGATACAAAATCGGAACTTTCAACCTACACAAATCCGGATGAATTGGATCAATTTTTACAACAAACCGGTGTATTAATGTTAGCACCAACAATCGGGACGATGCACGGTCCTAACAAAGGAAAACCGGGACAAAAAGTTAAATTAAATATCAACTTAGCCCATCAGTTACTCACAATCGCTGATAAAATTAATCCGGAAATATTATTTGTAGCGCACGGTGCTTCTACGCTATATCCTGAAGTAGTGAAATATGCTGTTGAGCAATTGGATAAAATGAACGATCCAACCAACTCAAAACAAAAATGGTTAGATTTCGTCGGAACAGATTGGGATCAGATTGAGGGATTAATCGAAGCAGGTTTCTGCAAGATCAATACAGATACAGAGAATCGTCAAACATTCCTATCGGCATTACTTGGTGCAATCAGTGAAACAAGTGCAAAGATTGATATCCGTTGGTACGATAATCAATGTACTGAAGCTCTGGTGAAATCATACATCCAAAAATTGATCATGGCGGGTGATTATGGTGTTTGGCACGAACCTAAAATCGACATTAAAAAATATAAGTTCGATTTGAGTAAGAGTTTAACAGAATTGATTTAATTTAATAAAAACCTTGCGAAGATTTTAAATCTTCGCAAGGTTTATTTATAGTTTCCCAAACCATATTAGTACTCCGATAATCATAAAGCTCTCTGCGGTAATCTTTTGGATAGCTTCGTTAAATACATCCTCAATAAATCCGCTAGACAATTATTTAGAATATGCAGCTTGGCGGTAATTTTTCTTAATTTGCACGATAATTGCACCGATTGCGGCAATTGTTATACCAATTCCTTCTTGAATGGAAATATTTTCCTCAAGGAAAATCCAAGCAAGGATTGCAATCTGGATAAGCATTGTACCATTAATAATACTTGATTCCATTGCCGTAAGTGAGCGAAGTATCAAATTCCAAAGAGTAAATGCAAAAGCAGTATTAATAACTGCTAACCAAATAATAAGTACCCAAGTTTTTAAACTAATAATTGGAAATCCATTTATACTAATTCCAATTACTAATAATAAAATAGCACCAATTCCCATACTAATAAATGTCACCACAATTGGGCTTATATTTTTACTACGATTAATATTTCTGCCAATAATTGCAGAAAATGCATTTGCTAGCACACCAACAGTCATTATTAACAACCCTAAGGCTTGGCTTCCAATAAACGATAAAGGGAAAAAGTAAGTTATTATGCCGATGATAAATAAAACGCCACCTGACCATTGGATAATGGTTGGTTTCTCTTCAAGTAAAAATATTCCCATAAGGGCAACGATCAATGGAGTAAAATTTAGCATTAGACTGACGGTAACAGACGGCAATAAAGATAAACCTAAAAACTGTGTTCCTTGTGTAAATGTATAAAATACTAATCCCAACAGTATGAGTTTTTTCCATTGGCAAAGCGTTAGAAGTTTTATTTCATGCGTATATTTTTTTTTAAGGATAAACGGAATGAAGCAAATAAATGCCAATATATACCTTAATCCTGCAAAAGTAATTGGAGGAATTTCAACCAATCCCCATTTGATTATTATAAAAGATGTAGACCAAAGAAAGGTCACAAGCAATGCCTGAAGAATTGGTACTATATGAGAGTGACTACTATTGTGATTCATGACCTGATACTTATAAATAATTGTTTAATTAATATTGTATTATAATTTTCCAAACCACATCAAAAGTCCAATAATCATGAAACTACCTGCAGCTATTTTTTGAATTACATCAGCAGGTATTTTAGTCTGCAGCCATCCTCCAAATAGAATCGCTATTGCTGTTAAGACAGTAAATGCCAACATTGCGCCAACAAACAAACCCCAGCCGGACAATCCTTTTGATCTCATGGCTAAGATTGCCAACTGCGTTTTATCTCCGAGTTCAGCTAAAAATATTGCTCCAAATGCAAGTAATACTGATTTCATATTCTTTCCTATAAATAGTTGTTATTATTCATTTATTGAGTAATGATTTTCTTTGTTCGCTAATTCTAACGTCCTTAACTCATAAGTACTAAATCCTTCAATAATAAATGGATCGGATTTGGCAATTATTTTGGCTTCATTCATTGATTCAGCTTTAATTATCACTATTCCACCGGTATAATCTTTAAAAGGTCCGCATAATACTAATTGACCGGTTTTGTCTAATTGTTTGAGATGTTCAACATGCTTATTAATTACATAAGTAGAATAATCTTTTTTACGATTAATTAAAATTACATATCCGGTATATTGTAAATTATTATGCATTTCTTTTTCTATTAATAATTATAAATGAAACAAATAATAATATTGAAGAAAAAATCCCTGGATAGAATGGTTCGATTTTAAATGAAAAATCAGGAATAATACTATTTAAAATGAACCACATTATTGACACTAAAACCGGTATTATCAATAAAATCTGCCCTTGTCGATTCCTTAATTTTAATTTGGTTAATGTCAAAAGGAATGGAATTAGTAATCCCGGTACAAATATCGAGCCGGTTATATACCATAATTTCACTACTGATGGAAAAGCAAAAGCTAAAATTACAGCAATCGTAGCCATTAATATTAATCCAACTCTGATTAGAAAAATGGAATTATCAAAAGTGTGATTAGCCCCTTCTTTTATACGCCCTACAATATCTCGACCAAACGTAAATGCGCTTATAAATCCGAGCGAGTCAATGGTTGACATTATTGTTGCCAATAAACCGGTTATGAACAATCCATAGAATAATGGTGGCAGTAGTGCTTGTCCGAGAGCGGGGAAAGCAAACAGACCCTGCTGATGGGTCAGTAAGGCACGAGCGTATAATCCAGATGTGAGTGTAAGAGAATCAAAAATAAACCAGAATAAGACAGAAATTAATATTCCTTTTTGCGCTGTTTTTGGTGATTTTGCGGCAGCACAGCGCTGATAAAATCCGGGGTCAATAAATGTCCACATTGCTATGAAAAACCAAACGAATATATATTGAATTGTATTTCCGCCAGTTGGTGAAAGATGCTCTGCCGGTAATTGTTTAAAGATTTCTATCGGTGAACCGATTTTTATCCACGCAAATATTATTAATAGTATAAATCCACCAAACATTAAAATAAACTGAAATATATCCGTTCGAACAATTGCTCCTAAACCGCCTTTCCAGATATAAATTAAGCTAAATATAGTAGCAACTATTAATGCCCATAAAAATGGTATCCTGACAGTATATTCGAGTAGAATTCCTATGCTTAAAATGTAGGGGGCAGGACTTGCTAAAAAAAGTAGGAATAAGCCACTAATTACACCGGCGTTCTTGCCAAATCGGTCATGAATGTGATCCGGTATAGAGGTAAAATTTAGTTTTCTAATGCGTGGTGCTATAAGTATTGCAAAAAGAATTGCGAAGAAATAATAGGGCAATCCAAAAATAAACCATGTTTGGATTCCAAAGTTGTAGGTATTCTCACCAATTCCAAGAACACCACCATACCAAGTTGTGACTAACGTAGCCACAAAACCCGGCAAGCTAAGTCTGCGTCCGGCCAGAATATAATTATTTGAATTTTCGGAAGCGTTTTTACTTCGGTAGAAACCGATAACAACTACGAAAATGAAGTATATTAATACGATCGAAAAATCTATGATTTGCATAAAATTATGATTTATGACTTCGGAATAGCAATAATTTTCCTGATGAATTAATTGCAAATTGATTGCCGATTGCTGAGTTACTAACTCCCATTCCGGAAGGAATCATCGATTGTTTTTTCAAAGGAAACTTGAGCCCTTTTGTAGTAACTGATTTCACTCGATAAACTGCCATTAGGGATATAGTCTGTTGTGGAAAGGAATCAAATGTATGCTTTCCTTTGATACATTCGATTGTAAAATTATCAGTTATTAATTGAATCTTTATATTGTCATAGTATTCTAACAACAATATCAAGTTTACTAATGAATGATCATCTCGAGTGCCTGTTGCGCCAAGTAAGCTCACATTCTTAATTCCATACTTAATACAATAATCAAAAACCTTTTCTAGATCAGTATTATCTTGATTAGGGAAGTGCAGAAATTCAGATTCCTTAAAATCCTTGATATTTGTAATTGAATCCATATCCCCAATGATAAGGGACGGCTGCAAATCATGATTTTTTAGTTTATTTGCTGAACCGTCTGTACAAATAATCGTTTTTGCCTTATCTAAAATCTCTAGGGGATATGTGTGTGATGGGTATCTTCCATTTGCGACTATTACAACTGGTTCGATCATTTTTTTCTTAAACATTTTAAATTGCTTTCCATTTTGAATTGAATTGTTTTTTATAGCCTCGATTAATTTTTAAATCTAATTCATTTTGAGCTGATTTTGCTTTATTATTATATATTTCTGACCCAAAATATTCACGAGCGAGTCTTGAGACCGGTAATATCATCGGTGCAGGTTCCCAAAGAAATGCCGAATTTAAATTTCTATCTATTAATTGTCCTTCTGTACAAGCCCATGAAAGTTGATTTAATGAAATTTTAGCATTTCGCATTTTATCCAGAACGAACAATGTACCTTGTTTATTCGGATTTATAAACATAAATCTTCTGCCGTAAAAAAGACCGGTATGTAAGTAGTTTGGAATTAACACAACCCCATCTGTTCTAAGACGTTTTGCCGTCCAATAGAAAATCTCAAAGATGATACTACTTATACCAAGCCCCGGAAAATCTTGTCCGGGAAGCTGTGGTCTTTTTCTAGTAAATTTTTTCTTAGGATTTTGTAATAGAAACCACTCTACAACTAACAAATCGGCAGGAGGATATTTTTTATCGCCTAAAGTCGGAGTTTTAAAAGTGCTGCGTCGCATTATTAATTCGCCAGATAGTACCAGTTTTTTTCCAATTTGGTGACTAATTTGAACTCTATGCCTATAAGAATCACTTGTATCTAAATTAATAATTGGCTCCGGTAAACCAACATTATCTAAATGATCAAAATAACCAAATTTTCTTAGAGTGAACTCTATCCCGCGCGTACTAAAAACGCCCATAAATCGTGAGGTACCGCGACTGGTTGTCAGGTCATTAAACAATTCTTCCTGAGTCAAAGAAAGAGACTCTGAATCCTGAAAAGCTAAATCACGTTGAATGTGTTTTACCAGGTTTCGGTATTTCTTTGGACGTGGTTTTAATAATGTATTTATATCAGGAAGCATATAATAATTTACAAGATTTTCGATTTAAATGGCTGTATGTTTGAAAGAAAAAAATAATGTATATTTCTGCCCGATTATTATGGACTCAAAACAATTTACAAACATTTTATATAAGTTTATTTCGCACAAACCGTGGGCTTTAATTATCGCAATATTTGCGATAACAATATTTTTTCTTTTAGGTTCCTTAAGACTTGAATTTGACCCATCGCTAAAGTCGATGGTGCCCAAGCAGCATGAATTCTTGCAAACCATGGATGAGATTGATAACCTGTTTGGAGGAACTACGATATTGGTTTTAGCTGTTGAATCAGATAGTTTATTATATGATCACACCTTATTAAAATATGAAGCATTTGCCGATTCTCTTGCTGAAATAGACGTTATTGACAAAGTAGTTTCGTTATATTCAGCGACAAAAATATCAAGTTCAGAAGATGGTTTTCAAATTAATCCATTGATAGAGCAATTCCCTAAGAATCGCGCAGAAGTTGATTCATTAAAGAAATACCTAAACTCTACAAGCCGGGTAGTTGGCAACATTATTTCAGCTGATTTTC
The DNA here is from genome assembly GCA_018812885.1 of bacterium. Classification (GTDB taxonomy): domain Bacteria; phylum Fidelibacterota; class Marinisomatia; order Marinisomatales; family JAHJCW01; genus JAHJCW01. The sequence continues at coordinate 6,492 of JAHJCW010000151.1, forward strand.
GAATGATGTCGTTCATTTGTCAACTGACCGTTTCATTTGACTATGATGAACAGAAGCTTGTCAGTACGATTGAAGAATTGGTAAAGCAATTTGAAGGACCTGAGAAAATATATTATGCCGGAATGCCTATAACTCGTGCAAATGTTACTACGCAAATGCACCGTGATATGTCGATTTTTCTACCTGTCGGTCTAGTGTTAATGATATTGTTTCTGGCTTTTAGTTTCAGAAGTTGGTTAGGTGTTCTTTTACCATTAATGGTTGTGGTTATTTCAACGATTTGGACATTAGGATTAATGGGCTACCTTGGTCTTGATCTGCCATTTACGGGTATTTTAATTCCTGTAATGTTGATTGCAATAACCAATAATTACGGTATTCATATAATATCACACTATTATGATTATTCTAAAGATGATTTAAAAGCCTCGCGAGTACAAATTATAAAAAAAACGTTGGAGAGTGTAAGTTTTCCAATATTTATTGCCGGATTAACTACGGTATTAGGATTTTTAGGTTTATTAAGCCATATTTTACCAAAAGCACGTGAGCTTGGCATTTTTGTTGCTTTTGGTATCTTTATTGCATTTATACTAAGCGTACTATTAATTCCTGCCATTTTAAATATTGCCAAGAGACCTGCTCTACTAAGCAATCCTCTAAGTTTTAGACGTATAAATAGCGCGTTAATCAATTGGGGAAAATTTTTTATAAAATATAATCGCATTACGATTATAAGTACGATTATTATAATGATAATTGCCGGATTTGGAATAAAATTAGTGAGCGTTGACTCTAATCCTAATAATTATTATAAAAAAGATGCAAAAATTAGGATTGATAATGATGCGATTTCTAAAGGTTTTGGCGGTACAGCACAAATATCTGTTTTGATTGAGGGGAATGCGTTTGATCCACAGGTACTACAGAATATTGATTTGTTGACAGAACATTTTAAAAAATATCCTTTGGTGAGCCAAACTGCTTCCATTGTAGATGTCGTTAAAACAATTCATATGGCATTCAATAATGGGGACTCAACATATTATGTTATACCTGATGATGAAGAATTAATTGCTCAATATATATTTCTGTATAGTTTAACTGATGAGCAATCCGGTATATTAGTACTAATTGATGATGTTGATTCCCCGGAAAACTCACAGCTAATAGTCCGTATAAAGGAAATTAATACAAATCAGATATCTACTATTGTCGAAGAAACACAGGAATTTATTAATACAAATTTCGTAGAGATGGGTGCGATGAAAATCTCAGGTGGCGCCGCTATGCTGGGTACATTAGCACAATTAATCGTAAAAGGGCAGATGATGAGTTTGATAATTTCTCTGATTATAATGTTCATTATTATGAGTCTTGTTTTCAGATCGGTTGTGGGTGGAGTCATATCGATTATACCGCTCATTTCTGCAATAATAGTTGTGTTTGGATTTATGGGATATGCCGGTATTGATTTAGATATCGCAACAGCGATGCTATCGAGCATTATGATTGGCGTTGGCATTGATTATACAGTTCATTTCTTGTGGCACGTAAAAGAACACATCAAAGAAGGGCAGGATTTGAATAGCGCAATTTTCACTACCTTAAGATTGTCCGGAAAAGGAATTGTATTCAATGCTTTATCAGTTATAATCGGATTTTCCGTTTTACTATTATCAGTTTTTGTTCCGGTTAATTTCTTTGGATTATTAATTTTGCTATCTATAGGGATGTGTTTGATAGGTGCTTTAGCGCTATTACCCGCAATAATTAGTCTATTAAAACCAAAGTTTTTGTTTAAATGAAAAAATTATTATTTACAATATTAATATTGATTACCTTTATTAGTTCTCAAAATATAGATTGTGTGGGCAGTTCAATTACAAGAAACGGATACCCGGGGTATACTGACAATTTAATGGTTGCCAACGGTTATGTCTGGCGAGTACATAATTACGAAGTTCCAGGTGCTGGTGTTGTCCAAAGTGCTTATAAAGATACTTCTGTATTTGAAGAAGTATTAAGCAGAAAGTCAGAAAGAGTTGTTTTACTGTTGGGGGCTAACGATTGGGTATGGTATTCTGTTGCGGACCAGAACGGTAAAGATAGGTGGAGATCTGAATATGAATATCTCGTTGAAGAATTTAGTGATGCTTGTGGAACAGTTGTTTTGGGTTACCTAATACACAGAGTTGATGTTGGTGATGATGTTACTTTGGCAAACGCTACTATGGATACACTAAATGTGGTTATTGACGCAATTGCAAATAAATATAGTCTTACTATAATAGATTTTAAAACTGCGATAGGTATGGATCCTACTCACTTTTGGTCATCGGATGGGCTACACCCAAATAGTTTAGGTTCACAGCTAATGGGAATTGCAGCATACGAACATTTTAAGGAATATTATCATTTATCAATAGATGATGAATATTGGGAAGCCACAGAAGATTATGACAATCAGAAACCTTCCTTATTTAATGGTTGTAGTATGAAGAGGGTTAAGTGAAATATTGGATAGCATTTTTAGGCAGTATATTCGTAGAAATGTTGTTAAGTTTTTTGTTGGGATTTACTATTTCCTTACAAGCTGGACAATTAACCGGCCGTGACATAATTATGAAAATGGAGTCTTCCGAAAAAGTACTGACTACTAAGATGAATATCAAATTAACACATACTGACGTTAAACGTGGAGAAGATAAAGTACGCACACGAGAAATGGTGAGATATCTTAAAAGATATAAAAATGGTAATTATAAAAGTAAAGAGCTTTTGAGGTTTATTAAGCCCAATATTATTAAGGGGACAGGATTTTTAATTTGGTCAAGTCGTACAGGAAATAATGAACAATGGTTGTTCCTGCCTAAATTAAAAACAGCCAAGCAAATTGAATCGAAAGAGAAGACTCAGAGCTTCATGAATACTGAATTCTCTTATGAAGATTTGGAAAGCTTCAACCAATCAGATGAGCAATATTTTTTAAAAGATGAAGAGAATTTTGAAGGTAAACATTGTTATATAATTGAGGTAATTGGCCATACACAAACCCAGTATAAACGTCGCTTAGCGTGGATAGATAGTGGAGATTGGTTACTGCGTAAAGTTGAATTTTACGATAAAAGTAACAACATACTGAAAATATTAACGATAAATAATTATCAAAGTTTTGA